>CAXGSZ010000006.1:0-23228 GCA_964012455.1 uncultured Alphaproteobacteria bacterium | reverse complement strand
AGCGATGGAGATCGTCTCGGTCGCACGAGAAAGCGACATGCCGGTTGCGATCTCATTCTTGGTGGAAACTGACGGAATGCTTTCGATGGGACACGCCTCTTGGGAGGCCATTGCGATCAACGGTGACGCCACCGAGCGCTATGCGTCCTAGCTTCTTGATCAATTGCACCCACCCGAAACACTTCGAAAGCAAACTGGGCGAGAGTGGACGCTTCCTGGAGAGATTGCGCGGCCTGCGTACCGACGCATCGTACAAGTGTCACGAAAAACTGGATAATGCGGAAGAACTCTACATCGGCAATCCGGTCCAAATCGGTCGCCAGCACGTTGCGCTACTCGACCGCCATACGCACATCAACATCCTCGGCGGATGCTACGGCAACGCCCATTGGCAAATCGAGGAAATCTCAAAGGCCAGCCGCGAACAGTTCAAATCGGCAGCATGACGCTTCGGCTATTCCCGCTAAAGCCAGACTTTTCGGCGTACGCCACGCAGATCCATTTCGAAATCGAGACCGATAATGGGCGGACGCGATAGATACCAGCGAATACCGTGATAGGCGTCCGCACCCATCCGTGGCATTAGTTCGGATGGTAGCCAATCGCCATTCTCCGCCGCAGTGTAGACATTGACGTCCGTGACCTGCTCCCAGGTCATGCCGAGGCCCGAGAGACGAGCTTCCATGATGTCCATAACCCGGCACGCTTTGGCACGCATCCCGTCGACGGACATATCGCCTTCAGCGACGATACCGTCATCTGTCGTCTCGCCGCCCCCGGCGCCGCAGAAACTCGGCTCAGCGTCTGCATTCTCGACCGTGTAGCTGAAACCATACATCAAGGTTTCTGACGGTGGGTTCTGGACCGGAGATACATTGGTTCGCCCAACCGGATTAACCCCGTCGATAATGATGTCCCAATCCTCAAGGATCGCGCGGTACCCGATATTGAACTCGTGAAACCCATCCGGTGTCATGGGTGCCGGACACCTCAGCTCAACACCGCAAAGCGCCTGTTTCGGCCGCTCCTCCGACACAAAGAGCTGTTCCATCGCTGCAAATCCGTCACGCCAGAGCACCGGACGACGGAAGACAGCATGCACTACCTCAAAACCTGACATCGCGGCCGCACCCGAAGAAAAGGGAAAGCCAGCCGGCAGATAGATGTATCCACCTTGTGCGTTCTCTACAGCTTGCATTGTTTGCTCCTCTCAGCGGTCAGACGCTTCTCCAAACCGCGTTTAAATTCATGTACCGATATGGCGCGTTTGAGCTCAAATTCATCCAACAGAATGCCGTAGATTGTGTCATCTTTCCCTATCATCGTAAGAGAGATCACGCCGCCTAACTCCGCCGCTGCACTCGTCGCCATAGCGTTCCGCCCAACCACCAGCCTTACGTGCCGTATGCGTGAACCCGCCCTTTTCATACGGCTCGATGATCGCTCGCCCGACAGCACGAAAGTCTTTGTGGGGCCGGTATGGCGCCTCATGACGTAAATTTTGTTGGGTCCGAACTTCATAAGCCGTTCGACTATTTCATTTTCTAGATCAACGACCAGGATATGATGGTAGACGCCCTCAAGAGCCCGAAATTGGCGCTACTCGATCTAGCTCTCGTCAAAGGCGATGGGATTGTTCTCGACCATTGATACGGTAATCATTGGGTATCCGCTAAAAACAAAGTAAGGCCCTTATTGCGGATAACGATAGGCGGATATGCTTCGCGGGCATGAAGTTTAAGCGGCTCCGCAAATGTCGACCTCCGGGTTTACCTCGCCCTGCCACCCCTGGTCCAACTCCGGTAAATGTAAGAACTCGATAAGCCGGTGCTGCATTGATACATCGAACGTGTGCTCGACCTAGATAGCGTTCTTTACCCGGAGATATAACTCTCCGCAAAGGCGCTCATGGCGTCTTCCGTCTCGGACATCGTCTTGCCGGCGAAGCGGAACATGAACGTTTCAACACCAATTTCAGCGAGCGCGGCCAAATCCCCTTTGACCGCATCCGTACCACCGGTGAACAGCCGACGCTCTCCTTCGATGTCGACCGCCTCGCTGGGGCCGGTATACCAAGTCGAATTATAGGCAAGAGAGATCGATGCCGGGTCCCGCCCGATCTGCTCCGCTTCTTCGTGCAATGAAGAAAGTCGTTTTTTGAATCGGCTCAAGGTGTCGAGCGGAAACTTCGGATTGTAACCAATAGGATACCAACCATCGCCATACTTCGCCGTTCTTCTTAAAGCCGGGCGGCTCTCGCCACCAATCCAAATTGGCAGAGGCGACTGCTTCGGCTGCGGAAGCGCGGCAATGTTGCCGAAACTGGCATAGGTACCGTCGTATGAGGGCGTCTCCTTGGTCCAGATTTCGCGAAATATTTCCAGATACTCATCCGTCGACTTGCCCCGTTCGGAAAAGGACGGTGCGCCCACCGCAATGAATTCTTCTTCCATCCAGCCGGCGCCGCAGCCGATGGTGACCCGGCCATTCGACAGCACATCGATTGTAGCGATCATCTTCGCCGTCACCACGGGGTGGCGATACGGAACCACCATGACCGATGTCAGCAATCGGACCTTCGACGTTGCCGCCGCCAAAAACGCCAGCATCGATAGGATATCCATCGCTTCACCGAATTGTCCGCCGGCCCAATCACCACCCTCCGAATACGGATAGCATGAGGCAATATCACGCGGCACGACGATGTGGTCGTTTACGTAGGCGGTGCCAAATCCCAATGCCTCGCCACGCTGCGCAATCGATGAAATATTCTCTGGTGAGGCCAAAGGCCCGCGCGTCGGAATGTCGTAACCGAAGTGCATTCTGTTGCCTTTCGAAGTATCCAATTTGCAGAGTAAACTAGGCTGCACGGCTCGACGGCACAAAGCCAACGCTTCTCTACAACATGCGGAATGAAGTCTACGACAAGTATGCAGCACTGCCGGAACGTCTTTATGTGCTCGATAAGGATGGCCGTGTCTATTACCGGAGCGTCATGGGTCCAGTCGGCTTTGACGTTGATGCATGGCTCAAGGCAATACAGATACAAAACGATCACGTTGACACCGCCGCGGTAGTTTCATGGATAAACTCAGATAGACACGGGCAATGAGTATCGCAGACTTAATCATTAAAAACGCCAAGGTCATAACACTTGACCCAAACGACCGTGTCTTGGATTCGATCGCGATTTCAGGAGACCGGATCAGCGCAGTCGGTGGCGACAACGAAACAACACGCCTGGCAACCGGCGAAACCCGAGTGCTCGATGCGAAGGGACGCGCCGTTATCCCCGGGTTGATTGATGGTCATGCACACATGGACCGCGAGGGGCTAAAGGATATCCCCCTATCCCTCGCCAGCTGCCGATCAATCGACGACATTCTCCAGCGTATCGCAGATGTGGTTAGCGATACGCCGAAAGGCGAATGGATCGTCACGATGCCTGTGGGCGAACCGCCATTCTACGAAGGGGTGCCCAACAATCTTGCGGAAGGCCGGTTCCCGAACCGGCACGATATCGACCAAGTCGCACCTGATCATCCGGTATATATCCGCGCCATATGGGGACATTGGCGCAACACTCTACCCCTCGTCTCGGTTGCCAACACACTCGCTTTGGAAAGGGCGGGCATTGATAGAAATTCCATGCCGCCGACACCGTCGATCCAAATCGAGAAAGATCTCACCACCGGCGAGCCAACTGGCGCCTTGTATGAATTCACCTACAAGCCACTGGTCGAGAAAACGCTGATGAAGTGCATACCGCGGTTCACACTTGAAGACCGCACGACAGGCCTCGAACGTTCGATGGCCGTCTACAACCGCTACGGAACGACCAGTGTTTTTGAGGGTCACGGCATCGCAGGTGAGGTCCTCGCCGCCTACGAATCGGTCCGCCGTAAAGGACCGCCCCCCGTACGCGCGAATTTAATGTTCAGTCCCGCTTGGCCGAGCATCACGCCGGACGACGTGCGTGACCTGTTAGTCGATTGGGGACGTTGGCTCGGAGGGCGCGGAATGGGCGACGCATATTTGCGCATGGCCGGGCTCTATACGGAATCGGATTATTCAGAGGAAAATCGACTTCGCGCCGAATGCGGTCCCTATACGGGATGGGCCGGCTTCAATTTCGATGCAGCTCTGCCTGAAAGCGTAATGCTCGAACTGATGGTAGAAGCGGCCCGTAATGGCATTCGGGTCGGATCTTTTACCCATAATATTCTCGACCTCTATGAGATCGTCGACAAGCAGGCACCGATCGGTGATCAGCGTTGGCTGATTGAACATATAGGCCGATATTCGCCGGAAGAGATCGCACGCATCAGAGATTTGGGCTTGGTTCTACAAGCCTATAGTAACAGTTGGATTTATCAGGAGGGCGAAGCGCTGCGCCGCGAATACGGCGCTGACCAAGTTGACCGGATTCTGCCAATGCGGGACCTCTTAAACGCTGGCATCCATGTCTCTCTCGCGACCGACAATGTGCCGCCGACCCTTTTCCATCCAATCTGGCACGTCGTCTCTCGCATGACCGAGGAGACGGGCGAGCGGCTGGGAGAGGCGCAAGCGTTGACCAGGATGGAAGCGCTTGCCTGCGCGTCCCGGGAGGGCGCATGGCTAAGTTTCGAAGAAGATGAAAAGGGAACGATAGAACCCGGCAAGTTCGCTGACCTGGCCGTTCTGTCCGAAGACCCACTCACGATCGACGAAGACATGATACCTGACATCGAATCCGTCCTCACCGTCACGGGGGGACGCATTGTGCATAACAAATTACCGGCCACTTAGTTCAAGAGATTTGCCTTGGTAATCCCCAAAAGAGGCACAGCATGGGACAGCATATCGATTATTACTATAGCCACTTATCGCCGTGGAGTTATCTCGGAGCCGAGAGGTTCTACGCGATCGCCGCCAATGCCGGTGCCACCATCGCATTCAAGCCAATGAACCTCGGCGTGATATTCCCGCAGTCCGGCGGATTGCCCCTGGGCAAGCGGTCACCCCAACGTCGCGCCTATCGGATGATGGAGCTGAAACGATGGAAAACGCATCTAAATAAAGAGATCACTCTGGAACCTGCGCATTTTCCAAACAACGATAAGCCAGAGGCGTTGATGGCCATTGCGGCCGGGTTGACAGGCCACGACATGGGCCCTCTCTCGCTTGCCATCATGAGTAAATGCTGGACCGAGGAGAAAAATATCACTGAAGAGGCCGTCCTTGTCGAAGCAGCGAATCAATGCGGTCTTAACGGCGAGGCACTCCTGCAAGACAGCAAGCAGGACGCCGCCGCCGCTACGTATGAAGCCAATACGAACGAAGCCGCGAAACGGCAGGTCTTCGGTGCCCCAGCCTATATCTGCAAGGATGAGCTTTTCTGGGGTCAGGATAGGTTAGACTTTCTCGAACGAGCCCTTGCCGAATAGGGTCGACTTGGTGCGCATTAAGCCTCTTGGATGTCCGCTATAACGTAGCCCCTGAATGGCGGATAACGGACTTCCACCTTCTGGCGTGCCGCGCTTGGCGAATAAGCGAGGATTTCCACATAATGGATATCCGCCCACTCGTCCTTTAGAAAGGGATGTCTCTCCCCTTCCTTCATCGCGTCGCGTACATCCTTATTGTAGACCGCAACCTCATAGGTAATTGGTTGTTCGTTCATTCGACATTCCCTCATCGAACCAATATGGGCGAAATTGTAAATCAATCCACCAGCGAGACTGTGTTGTCCGTCACACCTGTGCGAAACGCTGGTTCAATAATTCGAAAAACCCATCCGCATCGATTTCCGAAACGACGAGGCAGTTCGCCGGCGCATCTGTTTTGCCCCACCAATCGACAACCGTACGACCAACCGACGGTCCATCCGACGTGTCGACGGTAACGGAACATCTGCGTCCCTCGAACAATTCGGGACGGAGCAGATACGCAATTACGCAGGGGTCATGCAACGGCGTACCGACATCACCGTACCGGTCAACATCGGTACGTTCGTAAAAGGCGAGCATCTGCCCAACGGCCTGCGCGACCGGCGTTGGTATCGATTCAATGGCGGCGCGGCGAGCTGGTGTCGCCAGCGCCTTGTGGGTCACGTCGAGCCCAAACATCGTCAGCGGAATACCCGACTTAGCCACGATCTCTGCGGCATGCGGATCGACGAAAATATTAAACTCAGCTGATGGCGTGATATTCCCCAGGTCCAGCGCCACGCCACCCATAAACACGATCTCACGAATACTTCGGCGAATTTCCGGCGCCATGACCAACGCCATAGCAATGTTTGTCATCGGCCCAATGGGACACAATGTGATACCACTATCCGGCGCTGCGCGACACGATTCGATGATAAATTCGACCGCATGGCGTTCCTCGGCACCATGGTCCGGCTCGGGCAGGTCAACACCATCAAGTCCGGTTTTACCGTGTACCTCTTCGGCCGTCGCCAATGGCCGCAAAATGGGCCCTGGGCAACCTGCGTAAACAGGCACGTTCCGACGTCCCGATAACTCTCTTACGCGCAAAGCATTACGCACCGTGTGGCGCAACGGCACATTGCCGGCAACACACGTAATACCCGCGAGATCCAGTTCGTCTTGAGATATCAAAGCCAATAACAAGGCGACCGCATCGTCCTGTCCTGGATCGCAATCAATGATAACCCGCCGCACCGCCTAAATCCGTTCAAAATCCAATGCGCAAACACGTGTATATGCGAATTTATAGTAGCAATCAGGCACGGCCAATCACTGCGCCATGTTCATTATTTGTACCCGCTTAATGATGAGACCTAATTCGGGCGGGTCGAATCCGCAATTGTATTAGGTTAGCCAGACCGATACCGCTTGATTGCCTCCTAAGCCTCACATCCTTAAAGTGCCTTAAACGGAATTCAGTGGAAAACCCGATGTGCGGCATTGCCGGTCTCGTCGATCTCAAGCGTCAACTTGACGGTAATGAACTCGCCCTGCAGGCGAAGCAGATGGCGGACGCTCTCCATCACCGCGGCCCCGATATGGGTGGGCAGTGGACTGATGCACCGAGTGGCCTCGCACTCGCCTTTCGCCGCCTGGCGGTTATCGACCTCACGCCTTCCGGACACCAGCCGATGCTATCCGCCAACAGGCGTTTCGCCATCGTCTACAACGGCGAGGTATATAACTATCAAGAACTCCGCCAGCAACTGCTGGACGACGGGTGCCAGTTCCGAGGTACGTCGGACACCGAGGTAATACTGGAGGCATTTGGCCACTGGGGGATTGAGACCACCGTTAAACGCCTGATTGGCATGTTTGCCATCGCGCTTTGGGATTGTGAGGCGCGCAGGCTTTGGTTAATCCGTGACCGTTTGGGGATCAAACCCTTATATTTCGGATCGGTTGATGACCGTTTTTTCTTTGCGTCGGAACTGAAAGCGCTTCGTACCGTCAACGGATGGAAACCGGAAATCGACCGCGATGCGGTCGCGGGATTTCTGCGGTTCAACTATATTCCCGCGCCGCGCTCGATCTATCAAAATGTATTCAAGCTCCCACCTGGAAGTCTGCTCTCCCTACGCCCGGGTGAAGACCCGGCAGTCGCACGCTATTGGACAATGGCGGATGTCATTCGTCAGGAACGAACAGAGGTCACTGACGAGTGGGCTATTGGTGCGGCCGAAGGACTGATGCGCGATGCCATTCGACGCCGAATGGTTGCCGACGTTCCTCTTGGCGCCCTGCTTTCCGGTGGCGTCGACTCGACGACCGTTGCCGCCTTGATGCAGGCGGAAAGCGAGGCCCCGATCCGAACCTTTACCATCGGGTTTGAGAACACCGCATTCGACGAAGCGGAAGATGCACGCGTCGTTGCCGCACATATCGGATCCGATCACACCGAACTCTATCTTTCCGCAAACCGCGCCCGGGACCTAATCCCACAGCTTCCGGATTGGTACGATGAGCCTTTTGCCGATTCATCCGCCTTGCCTACCCGACTGGTCTCACAACTAGCTAGGAAAGACGTCACGGTAGCGCTCTCGGGCGATGGCGGCGACGAGGTTTTCTTTGGATACAATCGTTACATCGCCGCCGAGGACGCCTGGCGCCGTATGTCACGCATGAGCGGATGGCAACGTCAGCTTTTCGCAGCTGCGGCGGAAAGTTTGTCGGTTGGGGTCTGGGACAAGCTCGCGCGCGTTATTCCTGCGGGAAGAAGACCCAGGATGCTTGGCGAAAAAATGCACAAACTTGCCGCCGTTTTTCGGCAGTCTGATGAAACCGCAATCTATAGACGGCTCGTAAGTCAGTGGCCCAAGCCGAGTGCATTTATATCTCAGGGTGAGGAATCGGTTGGCGAGAGTTGGCGCACGGCCGAAGAGCTTGGCGACTTTACAGAACGAATGGCCTATTTAGATACGGTCACCTATCTGCCCGATGACATCTTGACGAAGATCGACCGAGCCAGCATGTCGGTAAGTCTCGAGGTCCGTGTCCCTCTTCTCGACCACCGACTTATTGAGTTTGCCTGGACGTTGCCGAAAAGAATGCGCATTCGGGGATCAACAACCAAATGGCTGTTGCGTCAGGTCTGTTACCGCCACGTACCACAGAACCTCATCGACCGGCCGAAGATGGGGTTCGCAATACCTCTCGACGACTGGCTACGTGGCCCCTTATACGAATGGGCGGAGAGTCAACTCGACGAAAAACGCCTCGCCGATGACGGTATGTTCGAACCTGCCGCGGTACGGCACGCCTGGGAAAATTTTCTTGATGGCAAGGGTAATTCTCAACACGGCATTTGGGGTTTGCTTCAGGCGCAAGCCTGGCTGGAGCGGTGGGCGTGAGTTTGGCGGGCCGGAAGATCCTCTACCTCGTCAGTGAGGATTGGTATTTTTGTTCTCATCGCCTGGCGCTCGGAATTGCGGCCCGCGAAGCTGGTGCGGAAGTCGTGGTCGCCACACGCGTAAGCGAACACCGTGAACCCATCGAGCGGGCCGGATTACGTGTTGTCCCGATTGGTATTGCAAGGAGTGGACGCAACCCTTTCACGGACTTTTGGACAATTCGTCAGATCATCGCCTTGTACCGGCAAGAGCGCCCCGATCTCGTCCATCATGTCGCCCTAAAACCCATCCTCTACGGCGGTTATGCGGCATGGAGAGCCGCAGTTCCCGCTGTTGTGAACGCGGTTGCCGGTATGGGGTTCATGTTTATCTCGAGCGGACTATTTGCACGTACGGCCCGCCCCTTCATCAGACAGGCGCAATGCATACTGATGAACCGTAAGAATACGAAGACAATCCTGCAAAACCCGGATGACCTGGCCCTTTATACAGAGACGTTCGGTGTGGCGCGCGAACGTATCGATGTCATTCCAGGCGCCGGTGTCGACATCGACCGCTTCGCCTTTACACCGGAACCGCCCGGCCCGCCCGTCGCCGTGTGCGTTAGTCGAATGCTTCGCGATAAAGGTATCTTCGAGTTGGTTGAAGCTACTCGCCGCCTTCACCACAAAGGCGTTGGGCTACGTGTCCGGCTGGTTGGCCCTGCCGACGACAATCCGGCTTCGATACCGCGGGAGAAACTCGCGGAGTGGCATCGTGAGGGTGTCGTTGAAGTCGTAGGCCCGTCGGAGGATATCACGGGAGAATATGCCCGGGCGCACATCGCTGTCCTGCCTTCCTATCGAGAAGGTTTGCCAAAATCATTGCTGGAAGCAGCAGCCTGCGGACGCCCAATGGTAGCAACGGACGTGCCGGGCTGCCGTGAAGCATGCATCGAAGGCGAGACCGGCCTGCTTGTCGCGGCTCGTTCAATTGACCCGCTTGCCGAAGCGCTGGAACGTCTTGCGCAGAATGCCGAGCTCCGCCAGAAATATGGAGCAAACGCGCGTCGTCGCGCCGAACAGGTATTCGCGGAAAAAATTATAAATGCAAAAACCCTCACCCTCTATGGGCAGCTTATGACGGGCTAGAGCGCGTCGTTATTGACCACCATTTGCGGGTCGAGCTTGCCATCGAAAAGGTCGAGAATGTTCTGCGCGGCCTGCAGACCCATGCGCTCGAGGCACTCGACGGCGGATGCGGCGGCATGCGGATTTACCAATACATTATCGAGTGTAAACAACGGATGGTCGCCCGGTGTCGGCTCGATGGCAAACACGTCGACGCCCGCGCCAAAGAGACGATCTTCTTTCAACGCGTCGTACAAGGCACCTTCATTCACTATCCCGCCGCGTGCGCAATTCACAAGAATTGCGGAGGATTTCATCATCCCCAGTTCCGTGGCGCCGATCAGACCTTTCGTTTCGTCGTTAAGTGGCACGTGGACGGTCAGAAAATCAATTTCACCCAGGACATCCCGGAACGCCTCGACCGGCATTGCTCCGGCATTGCGAATGAACTGCTGGTCGATATAGGGATCGTAGGCGAGGACCTCCATATCGAACCCCTGGCATCGCCGTGCGACGATCTTGCCAATCCGCCCGAAGCCGATGATCAAAACCTTCTTTTCCAAGAGCTCGACACGGCCCAGTTCCTGCCGGGCCTTGAGAAAGTCGCCTTCCCTAGTCCGCCGGTCCGTCGGGCGAAGGCGTTTGGCACAAGCAAGCATGAACATCATCGCGTGCTCTGCCACCGAGGGTGAATTCGCCGTACCGGTGACAGCTAGAGGGATATTGCGCGCCGTCAGCGCTTCGACATCCACCCGGTCGTAACCGACACCATGGCGTGATACCACCTGAAGGCCGTTCGCAGACGCAATAAGTTCCGGCGTGATTCGCGCCGAACGCGCCAGGATACCGTTCGCCCCCGTCACCGCTCCCGCCAGTGCCGCCGCATCTTCCAGCGGGACCTTCACCAGTTCAACATCGTCGCGCGCGTCGAACAGTGCGAGCGCTTTGGGATGCACATCTCCATCGATCAGAACCGTTTTCTTGCCCGCTTCACTCATCACCTTCGTCCTTTTGTTGCTTGCAGCAGCAACTTCGTTTTCTAGATCGCTATGTAAAGGAATTAAATTCGCAGAGGGTGCGTATTATGGAACCGGTGTTTCATCTCTCCATTCCCGTCGACGACCTTGATCGGGCGAAAGCCTTTTATGTCGAGACCCTTGGCTGTGCGATCGGCAGGGAAACCCGAGGCCGTATCGATATCAACTTTTTCGGCCACCACATCGTCGCCCATCTAGCGGCAGACCAGGCGGGACAGAACGCCGGCACCATTCCCTCCGACGGCGCTATCTCGCCATTGCGGCATTTTGGAGTCGTTCTGGATCCGGCCGCATGGGAGGAGATGAAATCGCAACTGGAAGCGGCGAAGGTCGACTGGGTCCTGACACCACGCATTTCCTTCGCCGGGAAACCGGCCGAACAGCGCATCATGCAATGCCAGGACGGCGTCGGAAATATCGTTGAGTTCAAAGGACAAGCGCGCGAGCGTGTATTCGCGACTGATACGCCGGTATAAAATTAAACGGATAGAGTTAAAACAGTATGATTTTAAAATATTTTTATTTAATTAATTTATTATTATATATTTAAAATTACGTCCATTTATAAAATGACACAAACTCATTTCAATTATTAATCTATTATTTGTTATTTTTGATACCAATATTTCAAGTAATTTCAAACATTCTTGGCGAGACGAATGGTTTTCCTGTTAATGAAAATCCCGACTGCCGGGAAAGATCGATTTCGCCTGTTCACGCGGATGGCGGGGCGATGGGACAGGCGCGAGACACCGGGGCAGCGAGTGGTTCACATCTCGGCCTGGATTTGCAACGGCATCGCCCGGACCAAAGGTCAGCTGGAATCCCTCCTCACCGCCGAGATCATCCAGCATGTGAGACATATCCTCCAATTCCTCGGCGACGAGATGAGTCACAACCCCTTCCCGCTGCAGGACACCGGTCACACGCGTCAACCGGGCGGCGAGTACGACACGACGATACCGCTCGAGAACATGCGGCCAGACAATCACATTAGAGACCCCGGTCTCATCCTCCAAAGTCACGAAGACCACGCCTTTCGCCGTACCGGGACGTTGGCGCACCAGAACGAGCCCTGCCACGGCCACATTCTTAGCACCGTCGGGCGTCCCCTCGAGACGCGCCGCCGGTATCGTCCCGTGCAATCGATGACGTAACAATCGAAGCGGATGCGCACGAAGGGTCAGCCGCAGGCTGGCATAATCCTCGACCACTTCCTCGCCAAGGGTCATGCGGGGTAATGATACCGCGGGCTCCTCGCCGAGTTCAGCCGCCCCCGCCGCAGCGAAAAGCGGTAACGGGGACATGCTGCGCCGGAGCGGTTTGATCGCCCACAGCGCATCCCGACGCGACAAACCCATCGAGGCAAAAGCATCCGCCTGCGCCAGTTTCTCGAGCGCCGGGGCCCCTACGTCCGCCCGCCGCCAGATCGAGACCGGATCGTGGTATCCGTTGCCGCGTGCCGCAACCAGCCACTCGGCATCGTCTTTACCGACCCCTTTTACCTGACACATACCAAGCCGGAGCGCATAGCCACCTCCCGGCCCATCCGGCGCACCACCGGGCTCGAGCGTGCAGTTCCATTCGGAGTAGTTGACATCGACCGGCCGCACCTCGATCCCATGCTCACGCGCGTCGCGAACAATCTGCGCCGGAGCGTAAAACCCCATTGGCTGGCTGTTGAGAAGAGCCGCCGCGAAGACCGCCGGGTAACGACATTTCAGCCAGGCGGAGACATAGACCAAAAGCGCAAAGCTTGCCGCATGACTTTCCGGAAAACCGTATTCGCCGAAACCTTCGATCTGTTGGAAACATCGCTCCGCGAATGCCCGTTCGTAACCGTTCTCAGCCATCCCTTCGATGAATTTCGATCGAAACGTACGGATTGTACCGGTCTTACGAAAGGTCGCCATGGCACGGCGTAACCGGTCCGCCTCCGACGGTTCAAAGCCCGCACCGACGATGGCTATCTTCATTGCCTGTTCCTGGAATAGCGGCACTCCGAGCGTCTTCTCCAGCACCTGACGCAGGGCTTTGGAGGGATAGGTCACCTGTTCCTCACCATTCCGGCGGCGCAGATAAGGGTGCACCATATCGCCCTGAATCGGCCCCGGACGCACTATCGCAACTTCGATCACCAGATCATAGAAATTGCGCGGTTTCATACGTGGCAGAAACGACATCTGAGCCCGGCTCTCAACCTGGAACACAC
The DNA here is from genome assembly GCA_964012455.1 of uncultured Alphaproteobacteria bacterium. Lineage (GTDB taxonomy): Bacteria > Pseudomonadota > Alphaproteobacteria > UBA8366 > UBA8366 > UBA6544. Next base: position 10,043 of record CAXGSZ010000006.1, on the reverse strand, counting down.
CGAGCGAATCCGCCTTACACAGCATGTCGTAGACGGCGCTGTCCTCCGACGGCACGGTGGCAAGGTCGTAATTCCGACCGTGATGACGACGCAAAAGATCAAATCCGCGGTGGATGCAGCTCAGCATGCCAAGGCCCAGCACGTCAATCTTGAGAATACCAAGGGCGTCGAGATCGTCTTTGTCCCATTCGATGACGGTACGGTCTTCCATCGCCGCGTTTTCGACCGGCACCACTTCATCGAGACGGCCGCGCGTGATCACGAAACCACCGACATGCTGAGACAGATGGCGCGGGAAACCGATCAATTCCTTGGTAAGACGCAGCGCCAGGCGGAGACGCCTGTCAGAGAGGTCGAACCCCATTTCCCTTGCCCGCTCATCCTCCAAGCCATCGCCCCAGCGCCCCCAGGTCTGAGAGGCCAGTGCCGCAACCGTATCTTCCGACAGGCCAAGTGCTTTGCCGACTTCGCGGATCGCACGGCGGGTCCGGTAATGAATCACCGTCGCCGTCATACCGGCGCGCTCCCGACCGTATTTGGCGTAGATGTACTGGATTACCTCCTCGCGACGGTCATGTTCGAAATCAACATCGATGTCCGGCGGCTCATTGCGTTCCGCCGAGACAAAGCGCTCGAACAGCAGGTCGACACGAGAGGGATCGACGGCGGTAATACCAAGACAGTAACAGACGGCTGAATTCGCTGCCGATCCCCGTCCCTGGCATAGAATGTCGTTCTCACGCGCAAACCGCACCGCATCATGAACAGTCAGAAAGTACGGTGCATAGGAAAGCTCACCGATCAGCTTCAGTTCGTGCTCGACCTGTTCGCGAACTGCGCGTGGTACACCCCCGGGATAGCGACGTTTCGCACCCTCCCAAGTCTGCATCTCAAGGGCTTCTTGCGGCGGCGTACCGTCCGGCGACACCTCGTCGGGATACTCGTAGCGCAACTCATCAAGGGTGAAGTCACACCTCTCCGCAATCTCCACGGTCCGGGCAACCGCGTCCGGATAATCGCGGAAGAGCAGCGCCATTTCACCCGGCGCCTTAAGGCGGCATTCCGCGTTCGGCGCCAGCTGGTATCCCGCCTCATCGATCGTGCATTTCTCACGGAGACAGGCTAATACGTCAGCAAGAGGGCGGCGTGTTGGGCTGTGCATATGGACATCGTTCCCGGCCACCAGCGGGACGCTACATTTTTCTGCAATATCAGATAAGTAGGACAATCTATCCGCATCGTCACCACGCATAAGATTATTGCCTACTATATAGCAATTGCCGGGAAATGCGGTGGCAAGCTCGATAAGTTGGCCCGCAAATTCCGGTACCGCAGAATTGCCCGGCGCCCGATGATCGGCATCATGCATCGAAATGGCATTATCGGCGTCTGGCACGAGCAAAAAAATTGTCCCCTCTCCCCACTCCAGCACATCGCGGCGGATGATTTCACACGCGCCCTTAGGGGCTCGGCGTCGGCCGACAGTAATCAAACGGCAAAGCCGCCCATAGGCCGTTCGGCTGGTTGGATACGCGAGGAGGCTGGCACCGTCGACAAGGTCGAGCCGCGCGCCCACGCAATAGCGAATTCCCGCCTCCTTTGCCGCTATATGCCCCCGAACCACACCGGCAAGACTGTTACGGTCGGCAATGCCAACCGCCGCATGACCGAAGGCGGCTGCCTGGAGCACCATCTCTTCCGGATGAGAGGCCCCGCGCAAAAAACTGAAATTCGTAGTTACCTGAAGTTCGGCATAGCACGACTGACTCATGCGAATATCCCATGGACGAACCAACAGCTTTCCTCGACACCACCTCCCTCCCGGAATAACCAGAGCCGCCGCCCTTCGGCATCTTCAATGCGCCAATAATCACGCGCGCCACCGGCCCAGTTCCCGTCCTGTCGCCACCATTCGGGGGAAATCCGCTCGGGCCCATCGGTACGGCGCAGCTGATGAACTCTCCCACGCCAGCGAAACATCGCCGGCGGCGACCCGTCGCGCTCCTCCAGCGTCATCGGCGTCATCGCTTCCGGATCGACCAGCAACCGGATCGGCCGTCGATTTAGTCGGGGACGGTGCCTTAATTCAGGAATTGAGGCACCGCCTCCGACTAAATTATCCCCAGCCAGCCGCTGTGCGCGATCGGGTAAATGACTCTCGAATGCCTGCAGGCGATGCAAACGGCCGAAACCAAGACGGTTACCGAGGCGGTCGAGTAGCGCTCCTATGCCTTCCTCTGTTTCTGTACGGGTTCCCTGCATCACCGCCTGCTCGGGTGCCTGCTTCTCCGTTACCGCCGCTGCCAGCACCATGGTCTCGATGCCGAATCCAGGGTCGACTGTCACCAGTTCTTCCTGAAAAAGACAGGCGAGATGCGCCGGATCACGGGTTGCTCGTGCGGTACCGATCGCAATTTCTTGAAACGACCCATCGACCCGGAAAAACGTCAGTTCGAAACGCCGACCACCACGCGAGGCACGCGCCAAATCCGCCGACAAATCGACAAGCAAACGCTCCAAGCCGCGCGCAATGTCATCTGCATGTCCGATTGCTTCCGCAAAGGCGAGCCGATTGCGAAACGGTGCAACGGGACGGCGGGGCGAGATCGGTTCAGCAACACGACCGAGGGCTTCGTCCAGACGGCGCGCGGCCACGTCGCCAAACCGGGCGACGACAGTGGCACGCGGTAAAGGATAAAGATCACCGATCCGACGCAATCCAAGACGACTAAGCGATGCCGCAATCTCCGGCTCCAAGCGCAATCCCGCGATCGGCAGCGCCGCGATGGCGTCGCGCGTCTCCCCCTCTTCAATGATAACCGACTGGCCCGCAAACCGCGCGCACGCCCAAGCAGATCCTGGTGTCGGCGCCAGTGCTGCACGCGCAGCGAAACCGAAGCCCCGGATGCGGGCGAGCAGATCCGACATCACCGCAGCCTCACCACCGAAGAGGTGGGCACAGCCGGCAATATCGAGCCAAACACCGTCCTGCCCCTCAACGGCGGTCCAGGGCGTATAACGACCGCACCAATCCGCAAGACGGCTGAGCAAGGCTTCCGTCGCCACCAGGTCGTCGGGTTCAACCATCACATCCGGAGCCAGCGCCCTCGCATCGGCAAGCGCCATACCGGATGAAAGCCCCACGGCTTCCGCCGCTGCATCGACCGCGGTCAGTAAACGCCGTCCACGACAATCAGCGGTCAGAACGAAAGGACGATCAGACGAGACGGAATCGTCCCGACGCCGCACCCGGTCCGTCCCCAGCTTCTGCAGCCAGAGCGAGATCACCCGACGCGTCATGGTATTTCGCCTTCCATTCATTCTCAGCACCAACCGTGCCGCGGCAACGGCGTAAAATCAGGCGCCAACCACCACAAGGTTCCGGATCAACCCGCCATCGGCTCGCTACCGCACTCGGTGCGAGACACCCCTCGCCGCTCCTCTCACGCAGTACCATGCCAATCGTGCGGCCCGCTTCCGCGGCCAATTGCAGACGGCGACTCTCAATCAGGCCAATATCTGCCTCAGGCTCCGCAATAACCGCCGCCGGCGCCGTCGAACGCAATCCTTCTTCCATTACCCAGAGCATTTCCTTCGCGCCGCGACAGCGGGCAAGAACGAGACGAGATGGGTCAAGGCCAAGAGCCGCAAGCCCCGGCCCATAAGGTTCTTCTCGGCACGTTACATCGAGACACCAAAGGACCGTTCCCGCAAGGCGCCCGGCAACTACAGCAGCAAGCGAGGACGCGGCGGCGCCGAGAAATTCATGTACCGCGCCTACCGCGAGCCCACCTTCGGGTAAATAACCATCGATTTCCGGTATACCGAGCCCGACCGCACTTCCAATCGGACGCCCACCCCTTTCGAGAGATGCGACGCGACGACGCAAATCAGCCAATATGTCGCATCGGACAGAAAGGTCGGTAATTTCGTCTGATGCAGGAAGCGCAGCAGCGGGCATTCGTGACTCCTACCTCTCTAAACTCCATTTGTTCACTTTTTGTTCTATATTTTCCACCCCCGCACGTCAAGCCTGCGACCGGTTGCTCTGAATGTCGCCACGTCTCGCAGACAAGGCCTCCGTAGCGATCCGATAGAATATCAAAGGGTCGGGAAAGCCCTTCAGCGTCGTCTCACCCCGGGCAACGTCCAGTCCTTCGGCAACAGGGATCACTGCTGAATCGCGCAAGAATTCCTTGCAGAAGAAGATGACCTATATATCGACCTCCGAACACTAAGCTTCCGGTTCGTCTACAACCGCACACGGTCGACCAACCCGCTAACACGCTCAGACGGTACAGCGAACATGTTAGGGTACTTTGGACGAGAAGAGGCGTCAGTAGATTGACTTCTATGACCGGATTGAACGAGATGGCATCATGGACGATGCGGTTGCCAAATCAGCCGCAAAATTCCGCAGGGTGTTCGAGAGATGAGACATACGTCTCGCGAGGCAATAATACCTGCTAGGTGACGACCTCTCGGTGGTCGACGTAGCGTGGTATGTCTATAAGCACCGGCTGCAGTTGGCAGGCTATCCGATGGGCCTGCTGAACCCCGAGGTCGACGCTTGGTTCCTAACGCTGCACGCCAGTCCAGCCTTCGCAAACGGTCTCGCCATCACCTAACAGACGAAGCGACTTGTGGCGCAAAATCACCGCAGACAAGAAGAAAGCGGACGAACATTACCCGAGATCGCCGGATGGCAATGACACGCCATTTCCCACATGCCTTCCGCTTCGATACCAACAGCGCTAGTATTGGAACAAGATTTGAGGGAGAGACTGATGGGCCAAATTATCGCTGTCGTAACTTATGCGCTGCCGGAAGGTACGGATCACCCGACCGCCGTGCAGATGTTCCCGGATTCAATTCCGCGCTACATGGCAACGGAAGGATTGTTGCGTAAGAACGTCTAATCGCGAAAGCCTGGGTGGCGGAATTTATCTTTGGGAGAGCCAACAAGCCTCAGACCGCGCTTATAATGCGGAGTGGAAAGCGTATATGACGGACAAGTAAAAACATCCGCCGCGTATCGAGATCTATGAAATGCCCATTACGATGGATTGCGAGTTCGATTGTGTTTACGACGAAGGCGCGGTCGTTTCGGAAGCGGCGGAATAAAAAATTATCACCGCCTCACTTATGAGGAGGATCCCGACACCGTGTTGGTCTTGCCGGGAATTTGCTCGCTTGCTGATATTTTCCCGAAGAACAGGGTTGCCAGGACTACTAATAAAAGTAATTGTATATATGTTGTTATTTTTCCACAAAATTTAAACAGTTTTATTAATAATATCCGTATAGAATCATTTATTATTGAATAAATACGCGGAATGATAATTTGAATACTTATGACTTCATCATTGTAGGTGCCGGCTCTTCCGGTGCGGCACTGGCGGCGCGCCTTTCCGAAGATGGTCGTTATACGGTCCTACTGCTTGAGGCTGGCGGCAAGGGACGGCATCCGTGGGTCCATATCCCGCTCGGAGTGGGGCGGCTGTTGACCGATCCACGCTTCGTCTGGCCTTTCAACACCGAGCCGGAAGCGGAACTTCATGATCAGAGCGTATTCTGGCCACGCGGAAAGATGCTGGGCGGATCGAGTTCCGTGAACGGCATGCTCTTCGTGCGCGGTGCGCCGCATAAGTACGACGAATGGCGCGACGGCAACGAGCCAGGCTGGGGGTACGAAGAACTCCTCCCGTATTTTCGGAAGATTGAGGATCGACCGGAGAGCGATCATTCGGAAAGGGGCACTGGCGGCCCAATCCGCGTCTCAAGCGGGAACTACCGCGATCCTTTGTCCGCGGCATTTTTCGAAGCATGTGTCGAGGCGGGTGCCGAAAGGAACGAGGATTACAACGTGCGCTATGAAGGTGTCGGCTGGTTGCAGTATTCGACCCGCAGCGGACGGCGCAACTCAACCGCGGTAGGATACCTCGACCCGGCGCGGCGACGAACAAACCTGAAGGTTGAAACCGGAGCACTGGCCGAACGCATTGTATTCGAAGGCAAACGTGCGATTGGCCTCGACTATACTTTGAACGGCGTCTCGCAAACGGCGCGGGCGCGCGGGGAGGTTATCCTCTCCGCCGGCCCAATGAATTCGCCCAAACTGTTGGAATTATCCGGCATAGGGCAAGGCAGCATTCTGCAAAATTTGGGAATACCTGTCCTGCACGATTTGCAGGGTGTGGGTGAAAATCTCACCGACCATCTGCAGACGCGCATTACCTATGAAACGAACCTGAAGGTTACAATTAACGATATCCTGAACAGCCGCATGCGCGGGGCCATGTCTTTCGCGCGCTATCTCACAAATCGGGATGGCCTGATGTCGATATCTTCTGCCACAGTGCATTCGATCATGCGCAGTGACCCAGATTTGATGCATCCTGATTTGAAGCTCCAAATCATGCTCGTTTCAGGAAAAGACCGCTACTCAAGGAGCCGAAAGATTGGCATCGATCCGTTCTCAGGCTTCAACATAGGTGTCTTTCCAATCTATCCCGAATCCCGCGGTTCAACCCATATTCGCAGCGCGGATCCGAGTGAACCGCCGAAGATCATCGCCAACTATCTGAGCGCACCGGGCGATCGCGCGCTCATGCTCAAGGGCCTGAAACTGGTTCGAAAAGTTGCCACACAATCCGCAATTGCCCCTCATATTGTGCGTGAGGTCCGTCCAGGGCCGGAGGTCGATAACGACCACGGACTACTGGACTATGCCCGGCGCAGCGGTCAGACATCCTGGCACCCCATCAGCACGTGCCGCATGGGACGCGAAGTGACCGACGTGGTCGATCATGATCTGCGCGTTCATGGCATAGAGGGATTACGCGTCGTCGACAGCTCGATCATGCCGAACATGCCTACTTCCAATACTAACGCGCCATCTATCGTGATCGGTGAAAAGGGCGCAGACCTCATACTTTTGGCTGCCGGCCATTGATCAACAATCACATCTCATCAGCGACCTATGAATCTTGAATTGGATGGAAAGACGGTTTTGTTAACAGGTGCCAGTAAAGGCATCGGTTACGCTGCCGCTCGCCTTTTTGCACAAGAAGGGGCAATCGTTGTGTTGGCCGCACGACGCGAAGACGAGCTCAACGCCGCGAGGGACGAGATCGCACGGGAGACAGGAGCCACGATCGAATCGGTTCCCGCGGATGTAACATTGCAAGAAGACCTCGACCGTCTGGCGGCATATATGGACGACTGCTTCGGACGTGTTGATGTCCTCGTCAACAACGCCGGCACAGGAACATATAAGCCGTTTCTCGAGGTGACGGACGAAGATCTTGAATATGGGATGGCCATTAATTTCTTTGCGCAATTCCGGCTTTCGCAACGGGTTGTGCCAATGATGATGAAATCGGGAGGCGGATCGATCGTCAATGTGTCCGGCCGCACCGCGTATCAATCAGCCCTTCCTCCAGGCTCTACATGCACCGGGCCGGCAAAGGCGGCGGAACTTCGTTTTACATCCGACCTCGCCGCCGAACTACGGCCTCACGCAATCCGGGTCAATTGCATTGTACCTGGTGTCGTCATAACGGATGAACGTTTCGAAAAATGGGAGCGCGAGAGCGCCGGAAATGCATACGATGAAACGGAGGCACTGGCACGGCGGGAGAGGATCGTGGCGGAGTTCGGGCCATGGGGTGATGCGGAAGCAGTCGCGGACGCGATCGTATACCTGGCGTCGCCGCGGGCTGACTACGTCAACGGCGAATCTATTTTAGTTGATGGTGCCAATAAAAATTCATACACCCGTATCATCCGAGATTATCAGGATTAATCACCCATGAAGTTGACCGTCAGCGAAGCCCGGCGCCTTTCCGAACAAACACTCGTGGCCGCCGGATATACCGAAGACGAAGCCGACCGGATTACCCAGCATATTATGGATACCGAGTTGCGCGGCCTCGACTATGGCGGCCTTGCACGCACGCTCAGTGTCTTTGAACGGACAACTAAACCAGGCTACGAACGGGCACCCATCGAAGTCGTGCATGAGACACCGCTCTCAGCGCTTGTCGACGGACACAATACGATCGGCTATCTGGTGGCGCGCTACGCCTCTGACCTTTGTATCGAAAAAGCCAGCGAGCACGGAATGGCCGTTGTCGGGGCACGCGATACCTGGCACACTGGAATGCTATCGTTCTTCGCCGAGATGGCGGCGGAACGTGACCTCGTTTCGATGATCGCCTCGAATGCAGCGCCAAATACGGCACCATTCGGTGGAACCGAGGGGCGTTTCGGGACAAACCCGATTTGCTTCGGCTTTCCGTCGAGCGAAGCGCCGGTGGTCTGGGATATCGGTACCTCAAACATCATGCACGGAGAAGCCGTCCTCGCAGAAAGACTGGGCGTGCCGCTACCAGATGGTGTTGCCTACGATGCGGACGGGAATCCTACGACCGACCCGACATCAGCACTCGCCGGCGCCTTCACGGCCTGGGGTGGGCATAAGGGCTCCGGACTTGCGATCGCCGTGCAGTTGCTGGGCACGATGTGCAACGTCGCCCCGATCCCGGAGGGTATGTTCGGTTACGGCTGCCTCTTCGTAATGATGCGGTGCGATTTGCTGATGCCGGCGGAGACGTACAAAGCGAACGTCACCCATTATGCGTCCGAAGTCCGCAAGACAAGACCAGTCGCGGGAGGTACGCCGGTCCGCATGCCTTACGATCGTTCTCGGGTGGACCGACACAACAGAATTGAAGCGGATGAGATTGAAATCTCAGACGAGGTCCATGAAAAGTTACTGCGAATCGTCCGTACGAATGACCTACGCCCTACCTAGGTAAAAATAACGAAATCTTTATCGAACTTTATCTCAAGAGGACTGGGCGACAGTCCAGAAGCCTCCTAGCTTTCCGCACATGAGAATATCCGAATATTCCATTCGCAGACGTCCGGCACGTAAAACCTCAATGTTGATCACTACATCGCTGGCTTCCAACGTCTTTCCACCAAATACCGCGCAACTATGGACGCCTCAACAAAGGCGCCCGGGCTCGCGGTATGATAAAACGCGCCCCCTCCTAGGATGGAAACAGCTCCATGAGAAAAAGCGCCTAGCAGCACAATTCGATCTAACCGGCGGCAGCACGATAGCAGTGACTGTCAAGGATGCGGCATTTAGGCCTTGAAGCACAAACGACAAATATCTCGGGCACATAGTTTGCCAATTACACCGGGTGCCATTTGACCGCCTTCAAGAGTAAGAATTACTCTGCCGCCATTGCGAACGATTTCGGCTCTGGCAATTGGATCGGGTTGATCTCGGCAATCGGCTCGCCGAAATGTTTTTCAACGCGAGGCAAAACTTCGGTCGAAAATGCCTCCATCGAGGACAGCGCCGTCGCGCTCGATACATCACCGACCTGGAAGTAAATGTTCATATGGCTCGGGCCGTAAAGTTCGATCTCTTCGCAGAGGCGTTCCGCCACGTGTTCTGCCCCACCCGCTAAGATATTACGTTCAACACGATCCAGCGGCGGCTCCCCTTCAAAGCCGACTTCGTCAACCATATAATCGTCGACCAGGGTCTCCTGACGGCTCCGCAAAGCTACGGCAATGCGCTGCTGATACCGGGCGCCGTCCACATAGCGTTCGATCTCCGCACGGTCATCGCTCACACAAACGAAGCGAAGCACACCAATCGGGATATCTGAGGTATCTTTGCCTTCCGCGGCATAGCACTCTTCGACTTGGGTGCGCAGATCACGGATCTTCTTCGGACTGCCGACGCCGCCTGAGATAAACGGAATATAACCGTCCCTAGCGCAGCGTCGATGGCTATCCGGATCCTTGCCCGCAATCCAGATCGGGGGACGCGGCGATTGGACCGGTCGCACATTAATCGCCGTTTGCGGCAGTTTGTAGTATTCGCCGTCATAGCTGAAATGCGGCTGCCGCAGACCAAGCTCGATCATGTCTAGCATTTCATGGAACATCACTTTGTTCTTAGTAATTTCGGCCCCAAGACGTTCAAACTCATAATTTTGGTAACCACTGCCAACACC
>CAXGSZ010000005.1:0-23964 GCA_964012455.1 uncultured Alphaproteobacteria bacterium | reverse complement strand
ATCTCCAACCGGTTCGATAGGAAGGCTACGAGATGTTCGCCTTCGGAGAGCCCGAGCGAAGAAAGGCCACCCGCCAGTTTTCCAATATCCTCAGACCATTCTTCGTAGGTTAGTCGCCGGTCACCATCGACAATTGCGAGCGCACCCGGTTCCCGCGCGGCCGATGCCGCCAACATGCGTGCAATGGTCATTCTGAGGCGCCTTCTCTTCGTCCGGACGCGAACTCCATGACGGCCCGGATCATGCCCTCATAACCCGTGCACCGGCAGATATGACCGGAGAGCATATCCCGCACTGCTTCTTCACTGGGATTTTGAGAAGCAGAAAGAAAATGACTCACTGAGGCAAGAATACCAGGCGTACAGAATCCGCACTGGAGCGCACCGTGCCGGGAGAAAGCATCCCGCAGAGAATCTAATCTTTCGTCCGCGGCCAACCCTTCGACGGTCGTAATCTCCGCACCTTCAACCTGAACCGCCAGCATCGAGCAGGAACGGGCCAACCGCCCATCTAGAACCACCGTGCAGGCACCACAGACGCTGTGCTCGCATCCGACATGCGTACCATAGAGATGCAATTCATGACGGAGAAAGTCGGCCAACAAGGTGCGCGATTCAGTGAATCCGCTCTGTGCCTTCCCATTTACCTTACAGCTAACCCGCACCCTTTCGCCCGGCTTGACGCGTTTCATGTCGCCACCCCTTCAAACACGGACTGAAGCACCTGCTTGCCCAGATGCTCTGCGAGATGCCGCCGATAGTCGGCTGACGCCCGCTGGTCGCTCATCGGCGAAAGATTAAGCGCAATCGCATCGAAAACCTCGCCAACTGCCTGCTCAGTCGACTCAACCACTGGAACTATATCTCCGCGCAGCGCCAACGGTTTGTCCTCGACCCCGCCGAGACCAAACCCATAGCGCCATCCGGACTCCAATGGCGCGGCCCAGGCAGCCGCCGCCACAATAGCGAAATCTCCATGCCGTTCGCTGATTTCCTCGAAGGCGACACGCATGCCTGGAATCGCCCCCGGCCAGTAGAGCGCGGTTACCATCTCGTCGCCTTCCCGTGCGGTCGCGAGTGCACCGAGGATGAATTCCCCAACTGGCATTCGGCGCACGCCGCGCGTCGAGGTTAGCTCAACATCTCCCCCGAGGGTTGCTAGGCAAAGCGCGGTCTCCGCGCTTGGATCCGCATGCGCTACGGAGCCACAGAGCGTGCCCCGGCTGCGTGTCTGGTAATGACCGACATGCCCCAAACCGGCGATTAAGAGCGGCAAAGCCACCCCGCAAATTGGCGACGCAAGCGCATCCGCCTGTCGTGCAAGCGCACCGGTCCGGACCTCGTCACCCACCATTTCAATTGCATCCAACACCGAAAGACTGTTGATATCGATGACCGCCTCCGGCCGCACCATCCGCATATTGAGGAGTGCGCCAAGCGACAGGCCACCAGCCATCACCAACGCTTCATCGCCGAACTCCGCAAGCAGTCCCACTGCTTCATCCAACGTCTCAGGTCGACAATACTCAAATGGCGCCGGCTTCACGTTTCGCTCCCTTCGTTCGCCATTTGCCAAACCTTGTTCAGCGTCAAAGGCAGCTCAACATCGTCGCGTCCTAGGGCATCGGCAACGGCATTCGCCATGACGACCGGCGTCAGCATGGACGAGCCATCACCCATCCCTTTCGAGCCGAGGGGGTTGGCGGGCGAATCCGTCCGGCTGTGCGCAAAGTCGAGAGCAGGTAAGTCCGCTGAGGTCGGACAAAGATAATCGGCAAAGGTGCCCGAGAGGAAATTACCATCGTCATCATAGGAGAGTTCCTCGAACATCGCGGCACCGAAGCCGTGCGCAAAACCACCCCGTATCTGCCCTTCGACGATTATCGGATTGAGGACACGCCCGACATCGTGAACCGAGGCGTATCGGTGAATTAATACACGGCCGGTCTCCCGTTCGATTTCAACCGCTGCAAGATCGCAGAGGAAACCAAAAGTTACAGCTGAGGCCACCCTGTCGGCACCATCCGGTGCGTTCAGAACATCGGGATTCAACAGTGCCGTCTCATGAAGCCCGGGCGACATACCGTCGGGCAAACCCGCCGGGTGCCAATGTGTTGCTGCAGCAACTCTCCCGATCGCAATTCCGCTGTCTGGCACACCGACGATCCGCGCACGACCGTCGGCAAGCTCTACATCCTCCATCGCAACTTCGAGCATATCTCCCGCGACGGCCCGCAGCTTGCTAGCTATGCGTCCGGCACTTTCAGCAATCGCTCCGACAACAATGGACGCGAAACGATTGGCATAGTTGCCAGAGGCAAGCGACCAATTTCCTCCTTCGGTATCCAACGCACTGACAACCCGGATCTGTTCCGGCCGCATGCCCAGCGTGTCCGCCACAACCTGTGCAGCGACGGTCTCGTGGCCCTGACCCGCAGGGGTACTATCCAAGCGTACGGTCACGGCCCCCGTCGGGTCGATCGTGACATTGGCGACTGCTGTACCGCCGGACCTTCCGCCCGCCTTCGCCCGTTCTTCCGGAGTCTGCGCCAGTGTGACGTACGCCATATTGGAGCCGGATGGCTCGACACCGGCCCCAAAACCAATTCCGAAAGCGCGTCCTGATGCCCGCGCCTGATCCCGGCAAATTTTCAAATCCTCATACCCGGCGATTTCAAGCAGCAGATCGAGACCCTTAGCGTAGTCGCCCGAGTCATAAATCGCACCGGCCGGTGCTTCATAAGGGAAAGTGTCGCCGGAAATGAAATTACGTCGCCTCAGTTCCGCGGGATCGATCTCCATGCGTCGCGCCGCAGTATCCATAGCCCGCTCCAAGCCGAAATAGAACTGTGGCCCACCATACCCGCGATTGAGGCCGATCGGCGTTTTGTTGGTAGTGACAAGGCGATTCCACACACCGATGTCGCGCACCTTGTAACAGCCATTTGAGGCGGCGTGCATACGATAAACCGATGCCGGTTCCGGAGCACGCACGTAGGCACCAACATTCACACAATTGTCGTAACGTAATCCGATCAGCTGGCCCTCATCATCAAAGGCCGCCTCAATGGCATCGGCCCGGTCCGAAGCACTCGACGAACCGGACAGATGCTCGAGCCGATCTTCCGTCCACTTGAGCGGGCAGCCTAGAAGCCGGCTCGCCGCCGCCAGAAGGACGAGATACGGATAGAGACCCTGTTTAATCCCAAAGCTTCCGCCACTGTATGGCGCCGAGATCAACCGCAGTTGGTTGCCCAAAATTCGAAGTGCCCGCGCCATCAACGGCTGGAGGATGAAAGGCCCCTGAAAATTGGACCAGACGGAATACCTGTCGGGCGCGGTCTCGTAATGCGCAATGGCACCATAGGTCTCCATCGGTGTCGAAGATTGCCGCGGATATCGCCACCCCAGCTTGATGACTTCCGCAGCACGCGAGAAGGCAGTCGCTGGATCGCCGTAGGTAAATTCACGTTCGTGAATGAGGTTGCCGTCGGCCGCCTCATGCAAGATGGGTGCTTCCTTGGACAGCGCGGCAAGAGGATCGACGACCGCCGGCAACGGCTCGAAGTCGCACGCGATCAACTCAGTGGCATCCTCGGCAATATATCGATCTTCCGCAGCGACCAAGGCCACCGGCTCACCCGCGTAACGCACCTTGTCGACCGCGATCGGATAATAGGCGACAGGTGCCCGCACTGCGCTGACAAGGGGATCCGTCAGCTCGGCTATATCTGAACCGGTAAGAATGCCGATGACACCCGGCAATTCGAGCGCGGCACGCGTATCGATTTCGCGAATACGCGCATGGGGATAGGGTGAGCGCAGCAAGGCGACGTGCCGTATCCCAGGCAACGGCGACAGGTCATCTATAAATCGCGCATTTCCGCTCAACAAAGCGGCATCTTCCAAACGCGGGACGGCGCCGCCCACCCAATCCTCAGCGCTATCACCCATCTTCAATGACCTCTCTGCAAACTGCGTGGGCTACTCGTCCTGTTCGAGAGCTGAAAGAAAGTCATCGATGAGGCCATCAGGCGCCTTGATGACATGCTCCGCTGCCGGAAACCGGTTGTCCCGGACGTCGTCGATAAAGTCCTTGAAACCACCTACTCGCTCGCGCTGCAAATCCTGCTTCATCTTATAGATGTCGCGGTACTGTTTCGAATGTCGCGGATATGGTGGTGCGTTATTGCCAAGGATGTCATCGGCAAACAGGAACTGGATATCGCCACCAGAACCACCACCGATGGAGGACGTCATCAAGCTCGTGCGTTTACTGATCTCCGTCAGTAATTCCTCGGGGATGACCTCGACCTCGACCGCGTATGCGCCCGCATTCTCAAGCGCCTTGATCTGTTCGTAGACCCACTTGGCTTCATCCAAGGTCTTGCCGACCGCCCGAAGCCCACCGGTCCAGGTGCTTCGTCGCGGTACTAGCCCCGCATGGCCTTGGACGGGTATACCGGCCTCGGCAGCCGCCTCGATAAAGCGTGGGCTCCACTGGCACATAATGGCGTCTGCACCGAGCGCCATAGCGTCGTATCCAAGGCGGACCGCCTCTTCCGGACTCGCCGCGGCGATCAAAGGTACGGAAAATGCCATGAACGTGTTCGGCGCCGCTTTACGAATGTCGGCCGCCGGCCCCGACATATTGGGGTCGAAGCGAACCTTCATCGTATCTATTCCGGCTTCTTCCGCCGCCATCGCCTCTTCGACCGAGAACGGCAACGTTTCGACCAGTACACGCTTGCCCTTTTGGTCGCGAAGGCCTTTCACCGTGTAGTTCCGGGTACCGTAGGCACCACTTAAGGTCATGATACGTGTCAAACCTCTCCTGGTCGCGTCCCTGGGCGGAATGCCCCCGTCACCCAAAGCATGACTTGCCATCAATATTCTCCTTCTCTACGAACCAAAGGGAAACGAAGATGCTATTTGCCGCAGCCGCGACCCTGGCGAATGCGCGCTCCCCTCACGCGTCCCCGGGAACGAATTTAGGGGAGGCGGAACGCTTCCTCAACCAGTCGGAACTTGAGCACGTAATGTGTGCTTTATTCCTTCCGGAAGACCATCAAGAATACATTCAGCCACGCGCCTATTCATAAGGTTCGTATAGTGGACCGAATCCGTGTAAAGTTGCTCCTCTACCCCATCCTGTATTCCGGCACACCATACGAAACTGGCACCCATGCCTTGTGCTTCGTGCAACGCTTCGACTTTGCGGTAGCCGGGCACATGCCCGGGTGAACGCCAGATCGGTACGGTGTCGCGAAATGGATGGTAGGCTAGGTCGTACCGGTAGAATGGAACGGGTTGCCACACAAAGGCCGTTTTAACGCCGAATTCTCCGGCAAGCGCCTGAATTATTCGACGGTTCTGCGCATAAAGCTCCAGCGTTACATCCGCACTGGACCGCCCGGCTTCGCTTTCAGCGGGACGGCTATCGCTGGCCGGAGCCGGCACACCAGTATCCGGGTGGTACAGACCGAGCGTCGTCATCAGCCAATTTATCGCCTTCATGATCGGAAGCGCGGCGACGATTCGAGGCAACTGGTCTGCTAGATCGTTGCTGTCATAGTTATCGTACAGCCGACGCAGGTCATTCGATTGCAGCAAGTCGCGGCTGCCCCCATGCTGAAATTCATTCAAACCGTCTACAAAGACAGCCACCTCCGGCCGGTGCCCCTCGAACAGGAGGCGCAAGAACAGCAGCATTTCCGCTGAAGACGCATAGTTACCGCGTCCGAAATTGTACACCTGGACCTCTCGGCCGAATGTGGCTTCCGAGAGATCCTGAAAATGCGATGCCAGTGTTTCCTCGTCGCGGACATTGTAGCCGAACGTTGTCGACCCGCCGAAAATGTAAACTGAGGGCCGATCGTCTTGAGGTGGCCAGGCCGCCTGCCGCAATCCGCGCCTGAATCCTGCGACATCGACATTTACATAAGCCCCTTCTCGCGCGGGCTCCTTGAACTGAACGACCGGATCATAGACGGCGGGATACCCCCACGTCTCTCGCAGGAGTGCATGTAGCGCCGCGCGATCCATGCTCGGATGAGCCTTTTGAACGGCATCACCATACTTGCGCAGAAACGGGTTGGTTTCAATCAAGTTTGTCCGAATCGCCGTCTCATATGCGGTCTGAACCAACAAATTCGCAGTCACGAACAGGATCACCGTGACGGTGACGACAACGGATACGGTTGCGCCGGCCTGCGCCAACCTGCGGATCATTGTTGCAACCCTCCTCAACTACGATTTGCCGCTTTCGGCGGAACCGAGGGCACCTTCAACGATGCAGCTGGCCAGCAGCTTGTTCAGGGCGGCGCTGTAATGAACGGTATCGACGTACATTTGTTCGGCCCGACCTTCCTGGATATCCGAACACCATACTGCATTGTGCCCGAGGCGGTCCGACTTCCAACGCCGTTCCATCTCCTCGAAGCCCTGCAGCAGTCCCGGCGCATCATAATGCGCCACGTCATCGCCGAACGGATGCGTGGACAGATCGAAGCGGAAGAACGGGATCGGCTGCCAAACAAAAACCGGGCGCACGCCAAATTCAGCGGCAACAGCACGGATCATACGTTTGTTGTGATCATAGAGCGCGAGGGTACGCGTCACAGCATCCTGCAATGCCTGAGAGGTCGGCGCCGCCTTTGGGCTTGGCCTCGGGGCGGCAACGTCAATCCCCGTAACAGGACTTCGCAAACCGAGTGACGTGACCAGCCAATTCACCGCTTTGGTCATCGGCAGCGCATGAAGGAGCCGCGGTAAGTGGTCACTCAGGTCATTGCTGTCCCAATTGTCGTAAAGTTGCGAGAGAACCCTCGTCTCTTCGAGGTTACGTGCCCCACGGCGGTAAAAATCATTTATGCCATCCACGAAAATCGCAATGTCTGGCCGATTTCCTTCGAAAATCAGACGCATAAAGAGAAGCATTTCCTCACTCGAACCGTAACGTCCACGCCCGAAATTGTAGATCGCTGGAACCGCTCCGCGCTCCGCAGCCCAGGCACGGGCGATATACGATGCGAGTGTCTCCCTGTCTTCGAGGTTATACCCAAAGGTCGCTGAACCGCCGAAGAGAAAGATTACAGGACGATCCTTTGGCGGCGGCCAAGATGCTTGATTCTCGCTGTTCCGGAACCCGGCGGGGTGGACGTTAATATATTGACCCGTTCGAGGCGCTTCCTTGAACTGGACAACCGGGTCGTAGACCATTCCGCGCGACCAGGTCTCGTTAAGCAATGCGCGGATTTCCGCCATATCCTTGCCGGGATGGGTTTTCCGTACCGCATCGCCGTATTTCCTCAGAAACGGATTCGGTTCCACGACCTGCGTGGCGGAGACAATTTTGTATGCTCCATAGACCGCAAGATTGGCGCCAAAGAACAAGGCAAGCGTTACCGTCATCACGATCGACAGCGTGACAAAACCGCGCGCAAAACTTCGCATTGCAGGTCCCATTCGGAAAATTCTCTAGCGTCCAACCATGCCAGCCGTCCGCCACGCGGCGATCCTATTGAACCACGCTTCCCATGACAATTCCGGGGGCTATTGGATCAATAACGAATATGACCTGCAACCCAGTCGGCAATCGCCTCAGAGAAAAGCGCGAATGCCTTCGCATTCGGATGCGCATCCTCAAGAGAAACCCATAGAGTTTCCGGCGTCTGGCCGGTCACCGTCGGCAATAGATCGAGGTACGGCAGGCGATGTCGACCGGCAAGCGCCTCTATCTGGTCATTAATATCGCCAAACGGATAAGGCGATAATAGTGCGCGCAGTTCGGGATAGTTGACGACGAGCAGTGGTATATCCCGCTTTCGCGCATATTCGACAAGACGTCCGAACGCACTCTGTGTGTCGTGCCAGCCAAGCGCATCTGACTGGTAAAGATCTCGATAATACTGACGCCAATCGGCTTTGCCGAAAAACTTCCGTTGCAGCGCATCAGCACGGCCCCAGAAATACACGAATGCAGCCGAACTTTCGCGCAGCGCGCCGCCGCGCCGAACGGGAGTAGGTTCGGCGTCATTGATGAAATAGTTGAGAACAATCATATCCGGCTCGTACCTGTCGCCTTCAGCAACAAGCCAAGCCGCCTGCATCTTCGTATTGTAGTTCCCAACACCAGCATTCACGATCGACACACGCTTTCCATTGGACCGTACCAAGTTGAGCTTCCGCTCGAGGCGCCGCGACGAGGTTTGCTCCTCTTCTACGCCCCAGCCGAATGTCAGCGAATCTCCCAACATCACGATGCGATAAACGTCATCGGGCTTCGGTCGGAGAATCTCCGGATTCCTTTGACCGGTGCTGTTTATCCGGACATCGACGCCCATAAGCCGCGCCGACGTCCCCGGCACGTGATCGTGTCCCGCATCCGCAATTGTGCTAACCCGCTTCATGGCGCGGGCATACTTCCACATTTCAAGGTCGTACTGCATGCCGTCATCCGCCAACAGACGGACTCCCCCTTCGACGATTGCCAAGAAGAACACCATCGAGGCGGCAAAGGTCAGGAGTGATTTCAAAAAATTCGACACGATTCGAATGAATTAGCGTAGCGACATCTGCAAGCGTTTATGCGCGGAGGTAACCTACGGCGCAAGTCGCCTCATGATTATTCTTCCAAACGCTTTTTCAGGCGAACGCCAAATCCATCGAATCCGTCCGCTCCATCGCGCAAGAGCCTCAGAATGTCCGGCAACTTTGGAACGCTCCGGCTTCGCTTCTTGGCGACAAATGCGTACCGACTTCCGTTGACGTGGATTTGCTCGAAATTTTCGCGCAATCTGGGCTCGATCTCATCTAAAACGAAAGATCCCGCGAGGTATATCTTGGGAGAACGGCTATGGGCCAAAAAATCGGAAATGGATGTCCTGCCTTCTATCGGAACCAGTTGATCAAATAAGATGGGTTGTTTCATTTGCTGGTGTTGTGCGTCACGCCAAATGGCGCGCCGGCGATCCAACACCGAACCATCAACGACGACCCGCGTTACCGGTCGGCAAAGAACGGACATAACATCAGCATAGCGCCCCCCTTCGCGCACACCATAGACGATCACTCGCTTGTATCCGTGGCGGTCGCGCAATGCGCCCATCGTCTCGCAGACCGCATGGCTCCACGCGCCCTCGACCGTTGTCCCGTGCCAGGTAAGGCGGGAATTCATCGCTGACGCGAGAACTGGATCGGAGGGCATACCGAACGCGAGCACGTCAAGTCCATCATTGAAAAGGCGTCCGCCGACGAACTGCATATAGTCCGGTTTATCAAACCCGAGAACTTTATCCGCCGTAGAGGCAAATCCATGCAGGACGACGACAAGCGTGTCGGCCTTTCCGTGTCGCCAATATAGGGCCCTGAAAGTCAATTCCGGCTTTGGGAACGCTATGCGGAGCTCGCGAATACTGTTGTCGATCGGATGCGGATAGCGTTGCGAACGGATCGCCGGGTCGCCCAGGGACCCGTAGCCGAGAGCCGCTCGTAGTAATTCTGGGAAGTTCGGCTCCACCTTTTCCTCAAAGGACGGCGGCGGGTCGTCAACGAACCTCTCCCAAAGCTGCCGTTCGCTCGCCGAATAAAATCTTTGTGCCAAGTCGACTCGCGGCGGCGGCTGAAAAGTCTCCAACATGACCTGTGTGCCGCTCCCGAGTCCGAAGGCGATGAGGACGAAAATCGGGATGACAATGATCCACAAGAGCCTCCGTCTCATGGCAGCCTCCGATGTAGCGAGGCACCTTCGAGCGCATCCCAGTCTTCGGCCAAGACAGCACCAAGCAGACGTTCACGCTGCCGCACCGCCTCCGGGCGGAATACCAATCGGGTCCCGGTGGCGCCCGCCGCAAGCGATGGACGCCAGTCGTAGGCGGGCTCAACAAGCTCGCGTAACCGATGACGGTAATCCTCTGCGTCACCGATAAGGATCAGCCGGCTCCGCGAATTGGCCAAAATATCGCGTATCGACGTCCGGGCGGGAAATGCCGTCAAATGATCGTGCCAGTATCCGAGGAACAGCCTATGTACACGCTTCAGTGGCGAGGGATAATCCGCGGACGGATCGCTATCTCCTCCTTCCAGAATAATCGTATCGAAGGCTTCGCAGAGATTTGCGAGATAGCCCGCATACCGTGCGCCGTCACCCTCTCCGTAGACCACGATACGTTTGTATTGCTGGCGAAGCTGGTGCTTCTCCGCGAAATCACACACCGCGCGCGGCCACAAGCCTGCGGCATGCACCCCTAGCAATTGCCAAGCGGCGTTGACGATCCCCAGGAGAGTCGTGTTCGACGTAACGTCAAAGGCGACGACGTCGAAACCCTCTCTCAACGACGGACGCCCAGTCTCCATCAACATGCGTTCACCGTTCGATCCGGTGTCATGCAGTAAGATCAGCAGCTTCTCGGAACGTTCGGTCCGTTTGGCGAATTGGGCCACGACGCGCGTTTTCGGCCTTTCGTAATGTAAATGCAGGCTTTCGAGGGTCGCATCCCCAAACGGGCGCGTCGCAAATGTTTCGATCCTCAAATTCGAGGCGTCGGGAAGAATAGAGTCATATCCGACGGCATCTGACAGGCGGGTGCGGAAGTTCGCAGCAAGCGGCGGAGCATCCGGCATCGGCAAGGCCAAAACCTGTTTCCATATTTCCTGTTCGTATGGCGGGAGTGTTGTCGTCGAGCCGCATGGACAAATCCGCCAGCTGGCCGCGCATTGGCAGCCGTCCAGACTGAGACGCGAGCGATAGGGCGACAGGAGCGGCTCGGGGCCATCGAACTTGAGCACGACCCGGCTGATGAACTCACGCGGGTCTCTTTCAAAGACTTCGTATTTCGAGGCGATAAAGCCCGCTAACGCGGAAACGCAGATCAACCCAATTGTCAGAGCGAGCATCGCGGCGCGGGTACCGACACTCATGAGCCGCTTGTGTCCTTTGAAGCCGGTTCTTCGAGCATGTCGGTTCGTCGTAGCATCACCTCAATCGAGATCAAACGAGGTTGTGTAGTCTTGTTTCAATGCATGATCCTGATCTGGCTTGCGCAGCAGACAATTGCCAACGACCAAAAGATCGAGTTCCGTTCCCATAAAGCATCGGAAGGCATCTTCGGGACTGCCGACAATCGGTTCACCGCGGATATTGAAGCTGGTATTCACCAATACCGGGCAACCCGTTCGTTCTTTAAAGGCGGTCAAAAGGCCGAAGTAAAGTGGATTCGTGTCGCGATGTACTGTCTGCACCCGTGCCGAGTAGTCGACATGTGTAACGGCGGGTATATCGGAACGCGGTACATTCAGTTTCTCAATGCCGAAAAGAGCTTCCTGCTCGGAAGTCATCTCTCGCTTTCGGGCATGTTTGACATCGCCAACCAAAAGCATGTACGGGCTATCCGCATCCATCTCGAACCAGTCGTAAATATCCTCACGCAGAACAGATGGCGCGAACGGCCTGAAACTTTCCCGATATTTGATCTTGAGATTGAGATGTTTCTGCATCTCCGGCGAACGCGGATCGCCCAGTATAGACCGGCCGCCAAGCGCCCGAGGTCCGAACTCCATACGTCCCTGAAACCAGCCGACAGCCTGACCCTCCGCGAGGGCATCGGCCGTCGCTGCGATCATTTCATTTTCTTCAACTGCGGACCAAACGGCACCCATTTCCGAGAGCCTTTCCTCTGTCTCCTGCTGCGAAAATTCAGGACCTAAATAACTCCCCTTCATTCGGTCTCTTGCGCCGTTTGCGCGGCGCGGCACGTCGTTCAAGAGATGCGCCGCCACTAAGGCACTACCGAGCGCACCACCCGCATCGCCAGCCGCCGGCTGTATCCAAATTCCGTCCGCGGCACCGTCTCGCAGTACTTTTCCGTTCGCCACGCAATTAAGTGCTACGCCACCCGCAAGGCAGACGTTCTTGATCCCAGTTTCTTCCACAATCGACCGCACCAAACGCAAGACGACATCTTCTGTTACGGCTTGTATTGACGCGGCAAGATCCATGTCGCGCTGATCCAGGAGCGATTCCGGACTACGCGGCGGCGCGCCAAAAAGATCGTCAAATCGCGCGTTCGTCATGGTGAGGCCGGTGCAATAATCGAAGTAGTCCATATTTAGCCTAAACGTCCCGTCGGCCTTGAGATCGATAAGATTCTCGAGAATGAGATCGCGATACACAGGCTGTCCATATGGCGCCAACCCCATCACCTTATACTCGCCCGAATTAACCCGAAATCCGATGTAATAAGTGAAGGCGGAATACAACAGGCCGAGTGAATGCGGAAAATGGATTTCCTTCACCATCTCGAGGTTATTCCCAGAACCGAGCGCCATTGAGGTCGTCGCCCATTCCCCAACTCCATCCATTGTCAGGACAGCCGCCTCTTCAAATGGCGAAGGGAAGAATGCACTGGCCGCATGGCTTTGATGATGTTCGGCAAAGAGCAGCTTGTTCTCCCAGTCAAATTCTGCTTCGAAATCCCGCAATCGGTCTCGAAGCAGACTCTTCTGGAAGAGTTTCTCTTTTAGCCACAGCGGCATTGCCATCGCAAAACTTCGAAAGCCGCGCGGCGCGAATGCGACGTAGGTTTCCAACAACCTTTCGAACTTCAAGAACGGTTTGTCGTAGAAGGCTACGTAGTTAATAGCGTCCAACTCGACGCCCGCTTCCGCGAGGCAATATTTTAGCGCGTTTTCAGGGAACGACGCATCATGTTTCTTGCGCGTGAATCGTTCCTCTTGCGCCGCCGCCACAATTTCACCGTCTTCGACCAGTGCCGCCGCACTGTCATGGTAAAACGCGGAAATTCCGACGATGCGCAATTGGAGCTCCAGCTGTTCTCGAGATCGAGCCTAAAAGATCGTGTAAATGAACGGTGCCACCGCACTGCCTTGTGTGAGCACAATGAGGCCACCGAAAATCGTCATAAGCAATAGAATCGGCAATAGCCAGAATTTCTTCCTGCCCCGCAAGAACGCCCACAATTCCCTCAAAAAGCTCATCAACTGTATCCTAAAACTGATTCTTAATCGATTCCGGCGATGGTCCGGGCGGATCCCGCTCCACCCAATAGGTATTTGCTTCGGAATCCCATTTCAAATTCAACAAATCCTTGCCGAGAAATCGCATCACAATACCTGTCGGTAGAACCGTGAGGTAAAATATAAGTCCCATCGTCAATGGATTGACAATTCTGTGCAACAGCAGCCCGAACTTGGCCCACAAGCGGTTCAGTGGCCCGAGCAATGCCGGTCGAAAAAGCCCACAAACCAGGAATGCCGCCGCAATCGCGAGCGCCCACCAGCGCGCGTTTTCAAGCGAAATCAGCGGCCAGCAACCGATAATTGCAAATACTAAGGTGAAGACCATACCGAAGGCGCGATCACTTGAGGTTGCGACCTCGTGCTCGCGCACCAAATTCTCGTGAAATTGGTTCTTGCCTGCCATTCGAGACACCCCTTAGCCAGGCGTGATATATCGCTTTTTAACGTCCGACTCTAGGGTGCTGTGTCGCTTTATACGCGCACCTCAGTCATCGCGCCACAATGTGCCATCGCGAAGGTGCCAATAAAGGAGCAATCAACCAGCTTCGGCAAGAACTCCTGTTCTGACCCTCGGCGCATGCAACCAAATTGGCCACGGTCGCAAGGTAAACGAATGACGCAAACGGCGTCAGTGCGAGGGAACGGCCCTGTTCTTACACTATAACGCAAAGGTCTCCGCGGATCATATCGGCCGCGCCGTATTCCTCTGGAATGATGCTACCCGTCCAGCCCAGTTCCGCGATTGCGGTCCATAAGTCCCCTGTCCAAAAAAGATATTACCATCATCGAGAAACGCCGGCTCAGCGCCAAGCGGTGCGTTATCGTCAAGGAACCACCGTGCCTGATCACGCAGCAGCCTTTGTTCGTCGGAAAATTCAGAATTCACATCGACCTCCCTGATATTTTCAACCGGCTCGACGGGTCAAACGCCTTTTACACCCAACTAGGATCAACCCGACCCGCACCTAACTTAATCATCAGGCTTTCCAAGCCAAGCTCACGCAACGCAAGGCAATCCGATGAAACCGCTCGAAGATATCCGAGTTCTTTCCGTCACCGTTTTCCTGGCGGGCCCTTTTCTCAGTATGACGCTGGCACGTTTCGGTGCCGAGGTAATCAAGGTCGAAATGCCCGAAGTCGGAGACCCAATCCGTAACGTTGGTCCGTTTGCGGGGCCAGAGGGAATACACCCGGAACGGCGCACCGACGAAGATCTTTCAATACGGTTTCTAAAGCGTTCCGAAGGGGTCAAGAGCCTGACATTAAACCTCAAAGATCCCGACGGGCGACAGATGTTCCTGGACCTCGCAAGGCAATCGGATGTCGTTATTGAGAACTTGTCGCCAGGGTCGATGAAACGTCTTGGCCTTGGCTATGAGGAAGTCGCAAAGGTCAACCCGGGTATCGTATATTGTTCCATCGCCGGCTACGGCCAGACCGGCCCGTATAAGGACCTCTCGGCGCACGATCATCAAATCCAGGCAATGTCTGGCATTATGGATATGAACGGTGCACCGGACGGTCCACCGACCCGTATCGGTGTCTTCGTCGGAGATTTGGTAACGCCTCTTTACGCCGCCTATTCAATCCTCGGCGCGCTCCGCCACAAAGAGAAGTCCGGCGAGGGACAATACCTGGACGCATCGATGATCGATACGTTGGCGACGCTGATGTTCATGGAACCGATGGAGTATGTCCTGCGTGACGGTCTACCCGTCCGGGCCGGCAATGACAGCCGCGGCAGCGCTACCGGACTTTATCGCTTGAGCGACGGCGACGTCATCATCACGGTCGGCACCACCACGCGTCTCGAAGCGCTCTTAAAGGTCATCGACGGCGAGGAACTTACGGAAGATCCGCGGTTTTCCACGCCGACCGATCGCGAATCCAATATCGACGATCTTAGGGTCGAGATTCAGAAACGTTTCGCGCGATTTGATTGCGCTGACGCCATTTCCCGTCTGGAGGCCGTCGGCGTTCCGATCGCCCGTGTACGCACCTTACCGGAGGCTATCGAAGACACACACTTCCGCGATCGGGGCACTCTAAAACCAATGCGTCGGCATGGATCGGAAGAGCCCATCGAGGCCGGCATCATTTCAGGCTTTCCCATCAGATTTTCTGGCGGTGCATTACCACAACTCGAAGGCGGCGCAACTCTCGGCCATCACAATACAGAAATTTACAGCAGCCTTCTCGATCTTGACGGCGCGAAACTAAAGGAACTCAAGAAGCGCGGCGTGATCTAGGACGGCAGGAACACGCCTTTACCCGTCTTTTGTTGATCGAAAAGCTCATAGGCTTCTTCGGCCTGTTCGAGCCCCCATTTGTGCGTGAAAAGGCTGTCCACGTCGATCTTGCGATCCGAGACAAACCGGGCACAATCGGCCTGACCGACCTTAGAGAAGGTCCAATGGCCGACCAGCGTGATCTGGCGGTGGATAAGGTCCGGCAGCACCTCAAGTGTCACCTCCCCGCCAATGCCGACAAGGCAGGCCGTTCCCCAGGCACGCGTACTGCGAACGGCATTACGACGTGCATCTGCCGATGACGTCGCATCAAGCGCCTTGTCCGCACCCTCGCCATGGGTCAGATCCTTGATCGTCTGGACCAGATCGTCCGCCAACGGATCAATCGCGATATCCGCCCCCTTCTCCAGCGCCATCTGACGCCGATCCGAGGAAATGTCGACTGCGATCACGCGTGCGCCCATTGCCGCAGCCAGCTGCGTTCCCGAAAGTCCGACGGGCCCCTGGCCAAAAATGACGATCGTTTCGTCCCCTTCCAACGCCAGACGTTTCAGCGCGCCATAGGCGGTGCCCGTACCGCAAGAGATCGCGGCCCCGGCCTCGAAGGAAAGATCGTCGGGCAAAGGGACGAGAGTGTGCGCGGGCACCGTCATGTATCGCGCATGGGCGCCATGTCCGCCAGATCCGTAAACTACCGCACCGTCGAGGCACATTTGCGACCAACCGGATTTACAATGTCGGCATGTACCGCAACCGTCGTAATGATGATCCATAACCCGCTGGCCAATTTTCGCCTCATGCTCGCTTACAGCCGAGCCCACTGCGGCTACGATACCGCACGGTTCATGTCCGGCGATTACGGGTCCGTCAATCCGGCTGACACCGGAACTTACGCGGCTTCCAGGTTTAAGTTCGCGGCGGTAAGGCCCGAGGTCCGTGCCGCATATGCCGGACGCCTTGATCTCCAGAACAACATCACGCGGACCAGGTGTCGGATCCGGAAAGTCCATGAGTTCCAGCTTGCGGTCTCCAAGAAAGACGATCCCCTTCATCTCTAACTTCTATGCGTATTGCCGCAACGTGCGGCGGGCGATCACCATGCGATGGACCTCCGTCGGACCTTCATAAATTCGTGCGAGCCGAATGCGTTGCGCCATGATCGACAGGGGAATTTCACGCGTCATTCCCATCGCACCGAAACTCTGCATGGCATGATCAAGTACATCGGTCGCCATTTCCGTGGACTGGACCTTCAACATTGATGCGACGGTGCGGATGTCCTCGCCGCGCTCTGCCATTCGGGCCGCATCCTGCATCAAGAGGCGCGTCGTGCGGATCTTCGTCGCCGCATCAGCGATCCACCACTGGATTGCCTGACGCTCGGAGAGCATAACACCAAACGTCTCTCGCTGCTGCGTGTGTGCGCACATCATCTTGAGTGCGCGTTCCGCCATCCCGATACACCGCGCGCCAATCTCCAGTCGCCGCGTAGTAAGCCGCATCTGCATCGGCGCAAAACCCTCACCGACCTCGCCCAAGACCTGGCTTTGCGGTAGACGCATGTCGTCCATTACAAGCTCGTAAGTACGAGAGCCTCCAAGCATCGGTATTTCCCGCTCGATCGTGAAGCCGGGGGTATCCTTTTCGACAATGAAGGCGGTAATACCGCCCCGGGACCCTTTCTCGGGATCCGTGACCGCCATCAGGATGATGAAATCAGCCGACGGCACATTGGAGACCCAAATTTTGCGGCCGTTGATCACCCAGTCTTCACCGTCCTTAATCGCACGCGTCCTCATATGCGCCGGATCCCCGCCTGCGCCAGGCTCCGAAATCGCGATACAAGACTTCATTTCGCCCTGGGCATAGGGCTCCATGTATTTCGCCTTCTGCTCGGGCGTCGCGACCTTGTCGAGCATCAGCAAGTTCGGCGAATCCGGTGGGAAGGTGAACGGTGTCACGGTGCTGTATAGCTTCTCGTTGATCGCCAGCATTACCGACGGTGGAAGCTCGGAGCCGCCCATCTCCTCGGGAGCGTCGAGGGCCCAGAGCCCCAGCTCCTTGCATTTTGCAAGGAGCGGTTCTTCTTCATTGGGCAGCAAAGACGCTTTCTCGCCACCTGCTTCGCGCTCCATGACGACTTTCTCGAACGGCATCAATTCGTTCTCGACGAATTTCTCGACGAGATCGATGACCATGCGATGTTCTTCCGCAAAATCTTCGTACACTGGGCCTATGCCTCCTGGCTTAGATTGAGGATCACTATTTCCGTGGTAACGCGTTCTTCGGCACCTCTCGATAGGGCCGATCTGTATCGAAACGTGGTTCCTTCGGCATCCTAAGGACACGTTCCGAAATGATGTTCTTTTGTATCTCGTCAGTCCCGCCAGCGATCGAGATCGCAGGCGTGGATATCAGCACTTCAGCGATGAGACCTTCGCGCGGACTATCCGCACCCGTCAGCATGGCGTCTGCGCCGTTGATCATCGTATGGACGCGATTAGCAGCCCGCGCCACTTCGCTTGCCGCAAGCTTGCCAAGGGATCCTTCAGGCCCCGGAGGACGCCCTTGTTCCTGCGCTGACCGCGCACGTTTTGACGTCCACTCCGCCGCCATAGACATCGTCATCAGCTTGGCGATTTCCTGGCGAACCACGGGGTCATCAATGCAGCCTACTTCTTGGGCCCGTTCAATGATCAGGTCTGCTCGACCGGCACGCTGCGGGTACCAGGTATAAGGCGCCATGGAAGTCGCGATTTCCGCGGCTTCTTCCCGAAAAATTCGCTCCGTACGTTTGGTTGGCTCCACCTTACGGCGATTTGAGTCCGCATTGCGACGTTCGTGCATCAAGGTTGTCGTCGCTATCTTCCAACCGTCACCTTCGTTCTCCAGGAGATACTCCGGCGGCACTTCCGCATCGGTCATGAAGACTTGATTGAACGACGCGTGGTCGTTCATTTGGCGCAGCGGAACGACCTCAACACCCGGCTGGCGCATATCCATAATGAAGTAACTGAGACCGTCATGCTTCGGCACGTCGAGATCTGTTCGGGCCAGAAGAAGGCCAAAGTCGGCGAGATGCGCGCTGGTCGTCCAGACCTTTTGCCCGTTCACGACATACTTGTTGCCCTGGCGTTCCGCCCTAGTCATCGCACCTGCGAGATCTGACCCATTGCCCGGTTCGCTGAACAGCTGGCACCAGGAATCTTCACCTGTGAGACTGCGACGCAGGAATTTTTCCCGCAGCATGTCAGAACCGTGCGCGAGTACCGTAAAACCGGCTAGAGTCGTCGCCCCTTTGCGCGCTACCGTGATGGCATCAACACGCTTGAACTCCTCATCCACAACGCGCAGTAAGCCGACGGGCAGATCGCACCCAAACCATTCTTTCGGCCATTGCGGCATACCCCACCCTGAGTCCACGAGGATATTTCTCCACTCCAGAAGGCTGAGATCGGGATCCCAATTCTCCTCAAGCCAGGCGCGCAGCTCAGCGCGGACAAATTCTTCAGTATACTCGGACATACGCACTATCCTTTCGCATCTTCGAGCATCATCGCAGCGGCCTTCTCGCCGATCATTATCGTCGGCGCGTTCGTATTTCCCGTCGTCAGCGTCGGCATGATAGACGCATCCGCGACACGTAACCCCTCGATACCGTGCACGCAGAGGCGGGGATCGACGACCGCGGCAGAATCCTCACCCATCTTACAGGTTCCGACCGGGTGGTGGATCGTGCCACCATGCTCGCGCATGAACTGTCGAATTTCATCGCGCGTCCGAACGTCAGGTCCCGGCGCGAACTCGCCAAGACTGACCTCTTTCAGCGGTGCCGCTTCACAGATCTCCCGCACCTTCTCGATGCCGGAAACCACAACATCGATATCATTCTCGTCAGTGAGATATGCCGGAGTGATCGCCGGGTCCTCCATCGGGTCGGCATTTCGCGCCATGACATGGCCGCGGCTCTCCGCACGCACCGGAATCGCAGTGATCTGGAACCCGGGATCCTTTTCCAGCGCGCCCTGTCCGGTATCGATCGGAGTCGCGGGCGTGAATGAGAGTTGCACGTCCGGACTCGCCAGACCTTCACGGCTGCGACAGAACACAATTGCGCTGGTCACACCAAAGGTCAGAGCACCGTTGCCGAACAGGAAGAATTTCGCAATTTCCGGGACGACCCACGGAAGCCGCGACAACTGATTCATGGTTATCTCGCTGGAACGCACGTTGTGCTTTATACGGGCGCCCCAGTGGTCTGCCAGATTGCCGCCAACCCCTGTCAAGTCGTGCAAAACGTCGACACCGATTTCGCGAAGATGATTGCCCGGCCCAATGCCGGAAACCTGCAGCAGATGTGGCGAATTGTAGGCGCCGCCGCAGAGAACCACCTCTTTCGCCGCGCGAACTTCCTTGTCCGATCCGTCCTGACGGTAGGTAATCCCAACACATTTACGCCCCTCGAAGATCAAGCGGCCAGCTCGTGCACCGGTGACAATCTCCAAGTTTGGATTACCTTTCACCGCGCGCAGATAGGTCTGCGCTGTCGAGCCCCGGAAGCGTCCGCGGCGAGTCATCTGGGAATAGCCGACACCCTCTTGTTGGGCCCCGTTGTAGTCAGGCGTGAAAGGATGACCGGCTTCCTGGGCCGCGCGCACGAACCGGTGGGTCAGCGGGAGGATGGTGCGGTAGTCCTCGACCTCAAGCGGGCCGTCACCACCGCGATATTCCGCATCATTGCCCTGCTTATAAATTTCAGAGTTCTTGAAATACGGCAGGACCTCTTCGTAGGACCAGCCCCGGCAACCACTTTGTGCCCAGCCATCAAAATCCGCAGGATTACCGCGAACATATAGCATGCCGTTGATCGAACTCGACCCGCCTAGAACCTTGCCGCGCGGAAGGCTGACCTGCCGACCGGCGGTACTTTCGACCGGTTCGGTCTTGTAGTTCCAATTCACAGCAGGATCGTTCAAAAGCGGCCGCAGGGCTGCAGGTACATGAATGCGCCAACTTGTATCACGGGGACCTGCTTCGAGAAGCGCTACTCGCGTACCTCCCTGAACTAGCCTACAGGCAACCGCACAACCTGCCGAACCCGCGCCAACCACGACATAATCGGGCACGTTCACTCGGCGCGCCCTTGGTGCAATGCCCGCCAAACGCGCTCTGGTGTCGCCGGCATATCGAGATGCAATGCCCCCGTCTCTCGCATCAGCACATCCGCGACCGCATTCATTATGGACGGCAGAGACCCCGAACACCCCGCCTCGCCGCAGCCCTTCACGCCCAGCGGATTGGTCGTTGCCGGCACTGGATGCGAATCGAACTCGAAATTCGGCAGGTCCGCCGCACGCGGCATGGCGTAGTCCATGAACGTTCCGGTAATCAACTGACCATCATCATCATAGAGAATGTCCTCCATCACGGCCTGACCAAAACCTTGTGCTATACCTCCGTGCACCTGACCCTCGACCAACATCGGATTTATCAGATTGCCGAAGTCGTCCACGATTGTATACCGGTCGACAGACAAGATTCCGGTTTCGGGGTCGATCTCGATCTCGGCAACATGGCATCCGTTGGGGAATGCCGAGGGCGGCGGCGTCTCGATAATTTCTGCATCCAAGGATTGCGGCACGTCCGCCGGCAATCCCTGGCGCGCCTCCTCCACAAGCTCAAGGATGGAGATGCTCTTGTCGGTTCCCACAACCGTAAATCGGCCGGCATCAAACTCGATATCGACCGGAGACGCTTCGAGAACATGCGCCGCAATCTGGCGCCCGTTCTCGATCACCTTCTTCGCAGTATGCAGCATTATCGTTCCGCCGGAAATCATCGTCTTCGAGCCGCCGGTCCCCTGCCCTGCAATTAACTCATCGCTGTCGCCCTGAATGAGGCCAAACCGTTCGATCGGGATACCAAGCGTCGAGCCGACAACTTGCGCGAACGGCGCCGCGTGTCCCTGACCGTAGTCAAGCGATCCGGTGACCATGGTAACAGTCCCGTCTTCCTCAAAACGGAGACGCCCCATCTCCCGCGCGGGCGCACCTGTCGCCTCAAGATACGTTGCCAACCCGAGCCCGCGGAGTAGTCCTTTCTCGGCCGATGCCTGCCGGCGTTCTTCAAAACCCTCCCAATCGGCGCTGGCCAAGGCCTTGTCGAGAACGGCCGGGAAGTCGCCGCTGTCGTATTCCAGCCCGCCCGCGGCGGTATAGGGAATTTCATCCGGTTGAAGCGCGTTGCGGCGGCGCAATTCGATACGGTCGATGGCCATTTCGCGGGCCGCAGTATCAATCAGCCGCTCCATGAAATAGACCGCTTCAGGTCGACCTGCCCCCCGGAACGCGCCAATCGGCGTTGTGTTCGTGAAGACCGCGTGCGACCGCGCATACAGCATCGGCAACCGATAGACGCTCGGGAAATTACGCTGGATATTGTTGGTATACATGTTCGGCCCGACGGCGCTGAAATATGCACCCGCGTTTCCGTAACTGATGACTTTCGCGCCCAGGATTCTGGCCTCACTGTCGAAGGCCAGTGACACGTCGGCCCAGCCGTCACGGCCGTGTTGGTCGGAGAGGAAACTATCACTGCGTTCGTCGCACCACTTCACCGGACGCGCAAGACGCCGCGCAGCTACCAGGACGGGAGCATACTCCGGATAGGGTGCCGACTTCATACCGAATGAACCGCCAACACGATTGGTTACAACATGCAGGTTGTCCCTCGGTACACCGAGAACCCGTTCGGCCATATCCGTCGTGTAACCGAAGACACCTTGTGTTGGAACGTAAAGAGTGTAGCGGCCCGTATCCGGGTCAAACTCTCCAACTGCCGCGCGCGGCTCAATCGGCGAGACTGCCACACGATTGTTCCGTATGGTCAGAGTCGTCACATGATGGGCTTTGGAAAAAACTCGTTCGGCCTCCGCTTCATCACCGTACTCCCAGTCGAGCGCCCGGTTGTTTGCTGCCGCGTCATGCAGCTGCGGTGCACCATCCGCTAATGCTTTTCTTGAATCCGTAACGGCGGGCAGAACGTCGATGTCCAGTTCGATCAGCTCGGACGCATCTTTCGCTTCGACAATACTTTCGGCGACGACCACAGCGATCGCCTCGCCCCGATAGCGCACCTTTCCCCTTGCGAGACAGGGACGATCAGGTTTGATCATAGGCGAACCGTCCCGGCTCAACGTATTTAATCGACAGAACAGCAGGTTTGCGCCGGCGTCTTCCATATCGGCCGCCGTAAGGACCGTAAGAACGCCAGGAGCGTTCGCTGCTTGCGATACGTCCAATTTACAGATCGAGCCGTGCGCATACGGCGACCGGAAGACATAGGCATACGCTTGCCCATCCAAACCGACGTCGTCCGTATAAATCCCGTCACCGCGGAGCAACATCGGGTCTTCAAGCCGGGAGACCGGCTGCCCGACGGCAAATTTCTCAAATTCAGGCGCTGCATTCAAAGACGAATTGGCCATTTCTAATCTATCCCTATTGCTCCGGAGCATCCTGGAACCACTTACGTCACGGCAAGTAACGCACCAACCTTTGGCAAAGAATTTCATCTGAAACTTGTTATAATTGAGCGCGTATTCAGCTGTCCATAGATGTACCAGCGTTTGAGAATGCCCCTCAATTCCGCTTGCGGAAAACTACTTCGCGACCGTTACGGCGAGCTACTCTACCGCTTCCGCAAAATCCTCCATAAAGTTGTAGACGACGGAACGCGTGGATTGCGCTGTATCCATCAACCCAACCGCCTAACACAAATAGTACGTCGCCAATTGTTTGGCGCCGGCGTGGCCCCCCATTTCCGCCAACTTATCGATCTTTGCCATGTCGGACCGTAAGATTAACCCTTGCAGGGGCATTGGCAGCGGATCCGGAGCGCCGTCGGCATGCCAAGCGTCCGTCCAACTCGACTATAACTGGCGCGTTGGCTTGCCGGTTCGGCTGCGTGAGCGGACCGTATTTCGCGATCCGGCAGTCAGCATTTTCTCTTTTACGGTTGGAATGGTCTCCGCCTCGCCGGTGGTCAAACAGACCGTACCCTTTCAGGCACCAGCCGCACCCATGGCCATACAAGCAGCCCTCTTGCGACCGGTCGCAATTCCCCCGGCTGCAAGAATTTATTCATTCGGATGCGCCTCCATGACGCGAACGACCCCCGGGATCAACACCATTGTCGACACTTCCCCAGAATGTCCGCCAGCTTCCGTGCCGGAGAAGATCAAAACATCTACGACCGCCTCTGCGTGCTTGCTTGCGTGTTCTTCTGAACCCGTCAGCACCAACAGCAACGCCGTGCCGACGCGCCTCTTCCACCATGTGGTCCGGCGGGACGCCAAACGCGTTGACAATCATAGAGATCAGATGAGAGAAACCGACGTCTATGATGCCGACCGCACCCATCGCACGAAAATCACCCCCGTAGCTGCTGTCGACCGCGTCGTCCCATAAATCTCCCATATCAATTTCATGGCGTTCCAGCAGCTTAGCCAAGTATTGCCAATGTTCGGGCGGCACTCGTGCCTAATAGTCGGCAGCCGAAGGGCTGCCATCCTTACCTTAAAGCTTATTGGAAATGAGCAAGTCGACCCCGTATGGTTTTCACTTAGCCTGCTCATCGATTTATTTCTGGTGTCTCCGGCTTGTGCGCCACCGCACCAG
>CAXGSZ010000004.1:0-24195 GCA_964012455.1 uncultured Alphaproteobacteria bacterium | reverse complement strand
GGACAGGACGTCACCAGCGGCATGAAGGCACGGAATCCCATAGTCTGGAGGATTTGCTGCGCGACCACCACTTCCTCGGTGCGATCTCCGCCCGGCTCCGGCGTCAGGGAAATCCGGATGGTGTCACCGATCCCTTGCTGCAGCAGCACCGACAGCGCGGCAGTCGACGCGACAATGCCCTTCGAGCCCATGCCCGCTTCCGTCAGCCCCAGATGCAAGGCGTAATCACCACGCTTCGCCATCTCGTCATAGACCGTGATCAGCGACTGCACCTCGCTAACCTTGCAGGAAAGGATGATCTTATCCCGACCTAAGCCCAGTTCCTCGGCGCGTTTAGCATTCTCAATGGCTGACACCACAAGTGCCTCATGCATCACGTCTGATGCCGGCTTCGGCGCTTCCAGCTTGCCGTTTTCGTCCATTAGATGCGCCAGGAGTTCCTGATCGAGACTTCCCCAATTGACGCCGATACGCACCGGTTTGTCGAACTCGATCGCCGCTTCGATCATCGCCGAAAACTGTGTGCCCCGCCTCTCACGGAACCCGACGTTACCGGGGTTGATACGGTACTTGTCGAGCGCCTCGGCACAGGCTGGGTGATCCGCCAGCAGCTTGTGGCCGATATAGTGGAAATCACCGACGACCGGAACGTCGACGCCCCGCGCCAACAGCTTCTCCTTGATATGGGGAACCGCCTTCGCCGCCTCTTCCCGATCGACCGTGATGCGGACGATTTCAGAGCCGGCCCGATGCAAATCCTCGATCTGCTGGGCTGTCGCATCGGCATCAGCCGTGTCGGTGTTGGTCATCGACTGCACCACGATCGGCGCATCACCGCCCACCGTCACATCGCCCACCTTAACCGCGACACTCTTGCGCCGTTCGATCGCGTGAGTAATTAATCCCGTCATCTCTCGGACCTTTATCTGCAATCGCGTCTACTAGAGTACTAGGTGACGCGCTAACAAGCCCTTGTATAGTGAAATTTCAGCGACGAGCCAATCGAGGTAACGCGACCGGAGCACGTCGGCTATTTGGTCGTCTTCCCAAGATAGATTGGTTTGGCAGGTGCGGCGCGTCAACTGAAATATAGGTCATCGGCGGCGTATGCTGCTTGAACAGCTGCCGGGTATCCTATTCGAGTTCGCGAAAAACCTGCGGCGTCAGGAAAAATCCGGTTGACGGCAGTACCACACCAAAGTTCACCGTGCTGTCGTAAATATCGCGCAACCCGGCAACGATGCCGCAGGCAAGTGGGCCGGCATGTACCTTGATGATCGCTTCGCTGCGCAGTCCTCGCGTCGCTCTCCCAGTTCAACTTAAAACAGCGTCCGCGAACCTGCATCTGACCGCTCCGCGGGAACTCCCACCAGACCGGAATCACCGACAGTCTTGAAGAGCTAACCTCCTCCATCGGCCACGATATCACCAACAAGATCTAGATAGTCACGCATTAGCGTGAAAAAATCGAGGCAAGACCGCTGTCGATCGTTTCTACCCCCACTCAAAAGTGACGTGATACAAATCGCGCGTATATACAATGACTTAAGTAGTATAAAAATAACGCGTGTAATTTTGTGTAACTTTCAATGGTTTGAAACTCTTAGACTAGGAAAACTCAAACATTTAGATTCAATTCGTTAGCATTCATATTCCTACACATTGTGCTACCTCGACGAACTGGTTTAACGGGGCTCCCGACTAGATACGCGTTAATTTTATTCACATTTCCCCACGTTCAAGACTTTTATTTGGGTTGGTAATGACATCTCCACGCCACCCCGAGAAAAACTCTATTCAGCTTTTCACCCGGGTTTTCTATGCCTTTTGCCTCAAAAAATAAGTTCAATATTCATTCGCGGAAATATCTTGCGAATTATTATCAATTAATTATCGTTGTATCTCCGTGTTTTGAGCCAATCTTCTTCTTGCGTCAGAAGGATTAATTATGGCTCATATTTCTAGTTTCGATCTTTAGTCTGGAGTATCATTGTGAACGATAAGAGCTTTACCCTGCCAGACTCGCTTAGCTATGCTGAGGTTGAGGGTATAAATCATTGGACAGATCACCTTTTTTCATTTCGGGTAAGCCGTCCCAGTACGTTTCGTTTTCGATCTGGGGAATTCGTAATGCTGGGCTTGCCCGTCGCGGGTAAACCGCTTTTACGTGCTTACTCGGTGGCCAGTCCGTTTTGGGATGATGCCTTAGACTTTTACTCAATTAAAATTATGGACGGGCCACTTACTTCACGACTTCAACATATACAACCGGGCGACAAGATTATTCTGGGGAAAAAACCAACGGGCACACTCGTGCTGGATGCTCTTAAACCTGGTAAGCGATTATTCCTTTTTTCTACAGGTACAGGAATTGCCCCATTCGCAAGTTTGATACGTGATCCAGAGACTTATGAGAAATACGACCAGGTAATTTTAACCCATACATGCCGGAATGTTTCCGAGTTAGATTATGGAAAACAAGTCGTTACGTCATTGGACGACGACCCTCTCCTCAGCGATACTATACTAGATCGTTTGACTTATTTTAGCAGCACAACGCGTGAGCAATACAGTCAGATGGGACGGATTACTAGCCTCCTTTCGACCGGAGAATTTTTTAGGCGGTTAGAAATTGAAAAATTAGAGCCAGAAAACGACCGGGCTATGATTTGCGGATCGATGGCTATGATCAAAGACACCTCGAAAATTTTAGAAACAGCGGGGTTACGAGAGGGAGCAAATAGTAACCCTAAAGAATTTGTTATAGAAAAAGCGTTTGCGGAGCAGTAGATCATTTATTGATCCACAGCAAAGTTATTCGGAATTGAATATTTTTAAGCGGCCATCATCCCCATTTAATGATAAACCCCCAAACACCCTTTTAAATTCAATGCTTTAGTTTTTCTTTGAACTTAGTTTGAATCTGTGGGGATTATAGCAAATCAATAAAAAACTACTCGTCACCACTTCCATATCTCTTTCTTCTTTTTTCGTCTAATATTTCTCCTTTAAATTTCCAATTAAGCGGTCTAGCAACGCTCTTCCAAGTGATACCGAATCTATTAGTTGCGATCAAACCTGCGCTTGAGAGTGAATGCTCGCTTCCTTTAAATTCAACTTTATTTTTTAATATGACTTTACAGGTGATATTTTCGCCGCGAATAAAATGAAGCATTGATCTAATTTTGATACCCACCATTCCAAAGTTAAATTTCTGTCCAATTTTGGTTGCTTACTCGAAAGCAACTTCGTCCTCTTTATCTTCAAATCGATCTTCTCTTGGCGTGATGTCTTCCCCTTCAACTATTTTCAGAAAATTAATTACTTCATCTTCTGCTATTCGAAAAAATTAACGATTTGGACTTTCTCGCATACTTTTTAAGGTGCAACGTTACACAGCGGAAGACACTCGTTCATCACCGAGCTTGCCTCCAAGGGCGTGGGTGTGTGCGTATTAGCGGAATTGAGTGGGCATTGCAGCATTGCGACCATACAACGCTACATCGACGTGAATGTTGATATGCTTCGCAAGGCTGTGGAGTTGGTTTGAGGTCTTGAAAGCTCGCATAGCACTACTTCTTGAGCGCCAAATCGAGCCTCTGAGTTGCTACGGTTTTCAGTAGTCACACGTTTGTGTAACTTTCTGTGTTACATCACAAAAAAAACCTTAATGAGATCAATGACTGAGATTAATTGAGTAAGTTTTGCGTAAGTTTACTATTAAACAATATCAATGACTTAAACTCGAAGTACTACTCCCAAACGAGGTGGGTGAATAGAATCAAATTGTTGAGCGTACCCATGATGAGAATGTCACGCTGATCCGCGGGAGACGCGGGTAGAGCGATGCCACGTGCACGGGTAAACAGCCAAAGCACCGCGCCGGCGCTCGCGACGCTTCCGAACGTCGCGGTGAAAGGATCAAACCCCTATATCGCTAATTCATTGAAAACGAAGGAACCACCCCAAAGCATGGACAGGGCGACAAGCAGAAGCCATTCAATTCCCATCATCGGTCGGTCGGCCAGACAGTGGCCAAATTGCAGACCCACCGTTTCGACAATTAAATTGCGATCGAATAAAGGCCTGTAGCCCAAATCCTGAATCAGGATGTGGTGCTTCAACCAGTTCTGAAGGTACCGTGACAAGGTCTCTGTATCAACGGCGGCTGAATCAAGGTCAAAACTGCGGCGCAACTGGTAAATATGATCGGTATAACTTACGTGCTCCGCGGCATGCCGCTCTTCACCAGCATAGCCGGCGGCCACCAGCATTCTCTCTTTGCATGCGAAGTGGAATTCGATACACGCGATACGTTAATCAAGCACATCGCCGATTTTGGCGCTGACCTTTCCGGTAGCGATATCTCCCACCCTGTTGATCAATTCGATAAGCGCAAAATGGTCCGAGTCGATGATTTTGGACCCCACGCTCATATTTGCCGTCCAGATGAAATTACTCATTCTAAGTCCCTCTTGCGTCTGGGGACCATCAAACCGAGTCATTCGTCAGCCAGCGTTAAGTCAAATCAAACAGTGCCGATCACGAAGTACAATTCGGAAGTCACGACCGACGCAAGAAACACGGACGCAATTGCGTTAACACCCGCCACGGTACCCAGAGTCCGCCACCGGAGCTCTTTCGAGAGATGTACCGACAGACTGGTCAGGCCTGCGGCATGAAGCAAAATGGCCGCCACGGCAATGGCCCAAGCCGGAGTGAACAGGGCTTCAGGAGAACGGACGAGCGCCCACCCCCCCACGACACCGGCAATCGTAAGGACGGACAGCAGCATCGACCCTTGACCCGTAGTAAGCGATAATCGGATCCCAGTCGATATGAGCAGCACCGGAAAGAACAGCAGCGCACAGACTGGCCCGACGATATCGGCCCACTCAGCGACGGTGACGGAGCGGAACATCGGCAAGAGATAGAGCCCACCCAGAACAAGGGCCACTGCCACACCGGTGAGGAGTTGAACGGAGCCGAGCCTGCGGGCTCCAAGTTGCGGATCGTCCGACCGCGCTCGCTCTGCCAAGCCAAAACCAAGAACCGCCGCAATACCAGCAATTACGGCGACCGCTGACCACACCGTTCCGCCCGGATGTACATAGGCGACGATACGACCCACACCAATAACGAGAAGGCCGACTGCCAGTCCGTTCGAAACCGCAATGGTCGACCTGCGCAGCATATCGAAAGGGTTATCCCGGTGGTTTCACTGAAAGTTAGTGTGGCCCGATCATCCAGCCGCACAAGCCGAAATTTCCATGAAATCCGCCGATGCGACCGTTGACAGGGGGTCGCCACGCCCCTACTGTCCCGCGTCGTTGGAGATCGGCGATTGGCCGGAGGGTAAAATCATGCGCGTTGCGAGTTCATTGAAGACCTTGAAGAAGCGACACAAGGAATGCCGCGTGGTTCGGCGCAAAGGCCGCGTCTATGTCATCAACAAGCGGAACCCGCGCTTCAAGGCCCGCCAGGGCTAGTCATAGGGTCTGGGACATCAGGCAACCGCGCCGCTAGGCGCGGATTTTTAATTGCCTAACCGTCAGCCGACCGCGCCCCACTTACGAAGTTCGGCGATTTCCGCCGCGTCGTAGCCAGCCTCCCGCAGGATCTCGTCCGTATGCTGACCTAGTGCCGGCGCCATCTCCGGCTCGGCCTTATCTTCACCCTCGATAAATATCGGCGTATCGACGACGTATTCTGCGCCGCCTCGGGGATCATTGTTGCGTCTAAAGGCGCCGCTCGCGCGATACTGCTCGTCATGTCCGACGTCGGATATCGGATAGGTTTCCCCGAAGGTGAACCCTGCGCCGTTGAGCGCGTCACGGACTTCCGCCGCGTTCAATCTGCCGAACGCTATGTCCAGCTCGCCAATCAGGGCTTTGGTATTCTCTAACCGAGCGTCTTCCGTCGCGAAACGTACGTCGTCCAAAATCTCCGGGCGTCCGAGCACCGCCGCCAACTCAGGGAATCGGGCCTGCCCCGTAATCATAATTAGATGGAACCAGCGGCCATCCTTCGACTGATAAAAGTTGTTCACAGCGCTACTGGCGTTCTCCCGTGCAGGGCGATTCGCGACCTCTCCGCCCGATAGCACTGCTTGAATCGACAGCGCGTTCCCCCAGGCACCATTCGCCATAAGGGAGGTCGACACATGGCCGCCCTTGCCGCTCGCCATCCGGCGATAGAGCGCCAACATGATGCCGCCGAATAGCGAAACGGCCGTTGGATGATCACCCATTCCCGGAAGCGACCGCGACGGTGGGGATTCCGGAGACGGCTTGATCAAATCCATCATGCCGGAACGAGCCCAGAGGGCTGTCGAATCAAAACCGGTGCGCGCGGCTTCCGACCCAGCCTCGCCATAGGCTGATACCGAGGCATAGATCAGCCGGTCGTTCAGCGGACCGATATCTTCGTATCGGATATGCAGGCGCTCACGCGGGCCCTGGGGCATATTCGTAATAAAGACATCCGCGGTCTCGCAAAGCCGGTAGAGGACGGCGCGACCGGCCTCGGACTTGAGATCTAGCGCCATACCCTTCTTGTTGCGGTTGTCAACAAACCATTCATGGTGCGCGGGACTTTGGCCGTATCCCGGTCCACGCAAGCTGTAGCGCAACGGATCGCCGGTGCCGACCGGCTCCACCTTGATAACTTCCGCGCCGAAATCCGCCATCACCGTCCCGGCTGCAGGCGCAGCGATAAAACTTGCCACGTCCAGAACCCGTATACCGTCAAGAATACCACCGTCCATCTTCGCGCTCCCGCTCGTCTTAAGCACCGGGGATTAGGTATCGGCGACGCAGGGAATGGCAAGGCTCAGGGAATGGCACCCGCGTCCCGCAATTCTGAGATACCGGCGTCATTGTAGCCGATCGCGCGCAGTACTTCCTCCGTGTGCTCTCCAAGCTCAGGCGGCATTGATGGCTCGATTTTTTTGGCATCTTCGACCCAAATCGGTGTATCAACGATGTAGTCGGCGCCGGCGGCCTCTTCTTCGATTGGTCGAAGCACGCGACCTTCAAACATTTGCGGATCTGTCAGAATATCGTCGATTTTTCGTATATCGCCGAAGGTGAACCTATTTTCATCGAGCAGCAGTACCCACTCGTCAAAATCCCGTTCGGCGAATGCCTGCTCAAGGATTGGTATCAAGAGCGCACTGTTTTCGATCCGCGCCGGTTGGCTCTCGAAGCGAGGATCGTCGCCAAGCTCGGGCCGGTCGATCAATGCCGCAAACTCCGGCCAACGGTGCAAATTAGTATTGAAAATAATGTGAATCCACCGACCGTCCCGCGTCTGATAAAGATTGTGCATCGGATTGCTGGCATTCTCACGTGGCGGTCGACACACCACTTTACCGCCGCACAGCATTGCCTGCGTCAGAAGGCCATTCCACCAAACGCCGTTCGCCATCAGCGAAGTCGATACGTGAGAGCCTTCACCCGTGCGCTCGCGCCGGAAGAGGCCGGTCATGATCGCCGCGAAAAGCGACATCGCCGTCGGATGGTCACCCATTCCCGGCAAGGATCGTGCCGGGGGTGAATCAGGTCCCGGTTTTACAAGATCCATGAGACCCGTACGTGCCCACAGC
This sequence comes from uncultured Alphaproteobacteria bacterium, assembly GCA_964012455.1. Lineage (GTDB taxonomy): Bacteria > Pseudomonadota > Alphaproteobacteria > UBA8366 > UBA8366 > UBA6544. Next base: position 16,589 of record CAXGSZ010000004.1, on the reverse strand, counting down.
GCCGTCGAATCAAATCCGGGACGCCCGGCTTCAGGTCCCTTCTCGCCATAGGCGGAGATTGAGGCGTAGACGATGCGCTCATTAATTACCCGAATGGCGTCGTATCCAATATTCAGTCGTTCGCGTGTCGGGATCGGCATGTTGGTGATGAAGACATCAGCGCCCGCGACCAACTTGTCGAAAGCAGCACGGCCAACCGGCTCCTTGATATCGAGCGCGATACCCTTCTTGTTCCGGTTGTCTATAATATAGCCGTAGGGGTACTCGGATTTCGGCGCATCACTGCCGCGCAGGTGCCCGCCCCTAAAGGGATCCGGCCGGTTCGGCGGTTCCACCTTGATCACTTCAGCGCCAAAATCCGCCAATACGACACCCGATGCGGGCCCCGCAATATATGTCGCCAGTTCGACAACCTTGATCCCGTCGAGAATGGAATCGCCCATGCGCTCCTCCGTCCGATTGCTTCTCGTTCAGGTAATTTTGCGCAACCCGAGGACAAGCGTCAGGTTCGCGGCTGGCGCCAGACCGGGGACATCATGAGCCAGCCAAAGCTGAGCGCGTAGATAACGGCAATCGCGAGGTGCATGGTTTCCGCTGAAAAATTATTGAGAAGAAAACCGGTCGCGAGCGGACCGGCGGCCGCACCAATATCGCGCCAAGTCTGGTTCCTGGCGAGTGATTGCAGCACACCTTCCGGCGCAAAGTGCGCGACAGCTGCAGGAAACAATGTCCCCAAGGCACCCCGTGCGAGCACGATTGCGACCGATCCGACAATCAGCCAACCAACGCCTATAAAGGCGAACCCGACAATGACCGCCAACGAAGCAACGATCAACGGCAGCCGCACGCCAAAGCGGTCAGCTATTGCGCCGGATGACGGCGCGATGACTATTTCGGAAATACGGCGGGCGGAGAGGATCAATCCACCGCCGACCATGGCCCATTCGACCGAGGTATGCTGCGCTAACATAATTGTGATCGTAAGCGTAAATACGCCGTCGATGCCGACCCCCATCCAGAAAATCAGGATGTCGAACCGATCCGGCTTGGGGAACATCGAAGGCCGCGCGGCCGGCGACGTCGGCGGTCCGTCGTCCGATCGCGGCGGCAGGAGAAAACAAAGCGGCAGACAACAAGCCGACGCATAGGCCAGATAGATGAATACATCCTTCGCACCAACGACGCCAGCGAGCCAGGTACCCACCGTCATCGCCAATAGCGGGCCGAATTGTTCCACCGCCCGACTGATCCCAACCCGCGTACCTGTCCTGGCACGGTCCCGCGCCGCATAGGCCAGGGTTACCAGCAGCAGGCCCGCATAGGAGATGCCCCACAACATCCGCGAGCCCAACAGCGGCAATCCACCTTCCAGGAGGCCATATCCCGCCGTCGACATCACTGCCGTAAAACACGTCAAAAGGCACAGGTTCTTCAGGCCGATCCATTCACCGAGGCGCACGACCCAACCATAGATAAACGTGCGGATGATGCGGTTGGCGGCGAGCAGGATGCCAACCCACGCGAGGCTGATGCCGAACAGCTCGGCATTGACCGGCAGCACGATGTAGATCAAGGCATCGCCGAACAAGCACAGCGACAAGCACCAAGAGGACAGCCACAAGCCCCGCCAACCGCTCGCCGCCCCGCCCGATGGCTTTTCCGATCCGGTCGTCATCATGCCCTTTCGATTGAAACAATTATGTAACGATCAAGAGAGCTAGAGGATCGTGCCCCGCTTTGCCAGCGAACTTATTCCGCAGCGGGGTCGAGTTTCTCCAACTTTGGTGTTTCGTCCGGTGTGTAGTTGAGCTGTGGAGTCTCGGGAACCTGGCACCCAACCGGACAGCACCGGCCCGGCTGTTTCGAGACACGCTTGCCATCCTCATCGGCCACGCCGCGATCCAGCAATTTCTCCACCAGTTCGACACGTTCCTCAATTGGATAGTAGCGGTAAATCTCACGCTTCATCGCTGCCGGAGAGCCACCACCATGCAGGCTGATCACCGACATCCATGACCCAGTCTTCGATGCGGTCAAATCCTCCATGAACCGTGCTACCTCGGCACGATGCCCATGGGGAATATCGGCGCGTGCCTGCAACATGCTCGAAAGATCGCCCGCTGTCGCTGGATTGTGGTCCTCTTCGGGACCAGGCAGCGCCACGATCAACCCGCCAGATACTTCATGAGCAATGCGGTGCATGTCGTAAATCTGGGTTGCCATCATCAATTTACCGACATTGGCGAAGACCCCGTCGGGCTGGAAGCTGCCGGCCGGATCGGCAAACCCGTAAACCGAAGCGGCAACGCCGCAGGCGTAGAATCCCTCAACGATCTTAATAAGGTCGACCATGCCATCGCGAAGATGAGGCGTGCCTTCGACAGAAAGACCATTCGCCTCGCTCATCAGGACGCCCGCGCCAATCAGCAAATCGCCAAAACCCGCCCGTGCCCCAATGCAACTGTGGCGATGATGTGTCGCATAAGTCGACGTCAGGAACTGGGAGTGCTCCCATTCGCCAGCCAGAAACACCCGATCCCAGGGTACGAAGACGTCATCAAAGATCGCGACCCCAGTCGACTGTCCGTATTTGGCGCTGAATTTCGCAGCCTCATCGTCGTGACGGCCGGCCGGCCGGGAGATGATCGTCATACCCTCGGCATCGATCGGAACCGCACAACAGACCGCGAACTCCGCATCCGCTTCGTTCATGTTACGGCAGGGCATGACCAGATATTCATGCACGTAAGGCGCTGCTGTAATGATCGCTTTGGCGCCGCGAATGACGATGCCGTCAGCGCGTCTCTCCTTGATATGAACGTATGAATCCGGATTGGCCTGATCGGAAGGCCGAAGCGATCGGTCGCCTTTCCCATCGGTCATTGCGACACCCAGCGTCAGGTCCTCGTCCTGCACCTTGTGCAGGTAGGCAAGAAAACGATGATGAAGCTCCGAGCCCTTGTCTTCGTCGATTCGATAGGTGACCTGAAAGATCGCGTTCAGTGCGTCATGCGTCAGGTACCGTTGGGCACAGCCAACTTCGCGGCACATCAGACGTACCGCTTCCAGCTTGTTAATTAAATCCTGTGGGGTCCGGCAAATGTGCAGCATCCGGTTAACTTCGCGACCGGTGGTGTGCTGCTGCGCCATCATTAGCGGCTCAAAGTTCTGTTCCAGCGCGAAGTCGTAAGTCACCCCGATTGCATCGATGCCCGGCCGGAACCGAGGTTCGTCAGCTACGCTCTCAACCTGATCGCCTTCGCAGTACACGCGCGGTTTGTAACGGCGAAGCGATTCCCGGAAATCATCCGATGTCATTAGCATGCCGACTACACCCTAACGCGCTGCGAGCGGATCGATAAGCGCCGAAAGGCTATTGTGCGTCTCCAGTGACATGACTGCATCTCGGACCTCTGAAGCCTGCCCCTCACTTACTGTTCGTGTTGCATTCGCAAAGAACTTGTCCTCGATATCTTGCGGCGCCACCGGATTATCCGCGGATCCGCGGTTGATCGCTTCGCGGTGAGAAAGCCGTCGACCATCAGTTGTCTCGATGACCACCTCACCCGAGTAATAAGTCGGATAGGCAGAGTCTGGATCAATCTCATATCTCGCCTTCGAGCAAAGATCGAGAATTGTCGTATCGCCCAATGCCTCATCTTCCAACTCATCAAGGGTAAAGCGCCCGCGAGCGAGGCTCGCGGACATGATGTAGTGCACGCTGAACTGGGCGTCATAAGCGTTCTGCGGTCGCTTCTTATTGACTTCCGGCTCACAAACAACATTCGACTGATCTTTGTGAATACGTGCCGTCATCGACTTGATGTTTGCCGGCGTCAGGGCATGCTTCTCCTTCAACGCCAGGGTTGCATCGGCGAAGGCATGATTGAAATGGCACGCCGGGTACGGTTTGAAGGCGATGCCCATCATGGCCCATTCATCTCCAAGTCCCGCGGTCACTATCGATGGCTCAGCCATCGCCGGATCGCGCATGAAGAGATTGAACAGACCGTAACGTCCTTCATAGGGTTTGCGCGGCCCGAAATAGCCGTGCTTCGCCATCATTGCAGCAGTTTGCCCACAGGCACTCGCCCATGCCGGATGATTGCGCTTTGTCCAGGCTCCGTCATCGAGAAATTCGAGGCTAGCCGACGCTTGAGATAGCACGATCCCTTGGGCATCAAGCAGTTGTTCACCTTCGAGGCCATAGAGATATGCAGCACCAAGTGCAGACCCGAAAGCGCCGACGACGCCGGTCGGATGGAACCCGCGCTGATGAAACCCGCCGTTTGCCGCAGCGCCGATCCGGCTCGCCGCCTCGGAGGTCACCAGAAAGGCGCCAAGCGCGCGTCGGCCATCGACGCCCATCGCCTGGCCCACCGCCAGCATGGTCGGAACAGCATTGGCGGACGTGTGTACGACCGCGCCACTATGGGTATCGTCATAATCGAGACCATGGATGAGCGTGCCGTTGAGATGAGCTGAGTCGCGTTGTGTCAGTCGCACGTCCATACCGATAATCGGATACGCGCCATCGCCGCCAATTTCGCGCAACGCCGATGCGAGACGCTTTGCGAAGTCAAAACCGACCGATGCAAAGCCAATACCCAAAGCATCAAGGATATTCAATTTTGCGCGCGCGATCACATCCGCCGGTACGCGATCCAGGTCAAACTCCTCGACAAACTGGGCAAGAGCCTCAGATAGCGTCGTATCCGTCGTGCCACTCGTCTGCGAGGTCGATACGTCATTCATTGTTTCATTCCCCGATAAAACCGTTATCTAATCACATTGGATATCACGCCGCCTCGGCACGGGCGATAGCTTCTGCTATGTCGACGATCCGTTGCGCCTTGTCGACAATGGGATAGTCGACGAAGTATCCGTCGATCTGAATCGACGCCGATCCTGCGGCCTCAGCCTCCGCAAAGGCTTCTATCACCTTGCGAGCGAAAGCGAGTTGCGCGTCGGTCGGGGTAAATGCCGAATTTGCCACCGGCACCTGGTCCGGATGGATGCAAAGTTTCCCCTGGAAGCCGAGATCACGGACGAGATCGCACGAGGCCCGGAAGGCGTCGTGCTCGCGAATGTGAATGAAGACGGTGTCGACCGGTGGTTCCAATTCACCGATCCGCGACGCAACTACCATTTCCGCCCGCATTGATGCAAGTTCCGTCTCACCAAGCGACCATTCCATGCCGAGATCCTTTGTGTAATCGCCGGCACCAAACGATAACCTTTTGATCCGCGTCCCTGCCTGCGCAATTGCCCGCGCCGCATCCTGGCCTTTCGCGGTTTCGATAATTGGCATGACATCTACAGAGCCGACCTCCATGCCGCGCTCGCGTTCCAAGTTGGTGAGTAGCCAGTCTACCGACCGCAAATCGTCGACGCTTTCGAGTTTCGGCAGAACAATACCATCGAGTGAAGGTCCGACGATCTCGCAGATATCGCCGTAACAGAACTCGGTATCATAGGCATTGACGCGAACATATCCGCGACAACGCCGCTCCTGCTTAAGAGCTTCGACGGCAACCGCTCGTGTTGCCGTTTTCTCTGCAATGGCGACGGCGTCCTCAAGATCGAGGATAACGACGTCCGCGCCCGAGTCGAAAACCTTCTCGACCTTTCGGGGGTGGTTGCCAGGGCAAAACAAGAACGTGCGGTTCGCTTCCATACCGACCTTCCAAAAAATTGTCGGTTAGCTACCTAGCGTCTCGTATGAAAACTCCAAGCGGAAAGTGTGGCGAACTTCCGGATGATCGCTGAACGACACTTCAAGGACGCGCCCGTCCGCTGACATGTATTGCCGGATCACACGCAACGCTGGCGCTCCTTCATCAACATCAAGATGGATCGCGCGCTTGCCGCCCAGCGTACAGGCGGAAAGCTCAAGTTCGACTTTCTGAATCTTCTCATCGTACTCCTCCTCTATAATCTGGTATACTGGACGATCGTAATTGCCAATGAACTTTAGAAGAGCCTCGAATTCCGGTCGGATTTAAATCTCCGTCCAGCACAGTTTACGACCAGTTTCCCTCTCGGTTCTCAATCCAGCCAACAGCAAGATAAGGCTTCCCTCCTGGACCGCGAACTACTCCGCCAGCTTGGAATCGGCTTGCAACTTGATCATCTCGGATATGTCGAGAGACGTATCCGGTGCATAGTGGAGAAGTCCTTTGATAGTCTGCGGCGTTTGCACGTAAGATACTGTCGGTTCCAGCGCCCGCACAATGGTTCCAATTGCTTTGCGGCGCTCCACCAACCCGGCGGCCTCCAATTCGGCCATTGCATTGCGCACGGTGAAACGGCTGACGGCGAAACGTTCGCAAAGGTCCAGTTCCTTGGGAAATATGCCACCAAGCGAGTAGACTTCTTCCGCTAATTTTGCGCGCAGTATCTGCGCAATTCCACGATATCTGGGAACTCTCTTGCTTGGCCTTTTGGCTATGAAGGACGGCTCGTCTTGTTATTGATTAGCCGAAACTATGAATACAACTGTTTCGGGTATCAATGCAGGCAGCTCCCTCAAAAGCGCATTAGGAAGCGAACGAGCTTTTTGGTCCGTTCGCTGAACAATGACGCCGTGAAATATGAGCTCGAAGCCCGTTTTGAGACTTCACTCAGTGTCGGATACGGTGCGACGACACTCGCCATGGCACCGACCTTGAGGCCTTTCTCGACCGCAAGGACCCAAGGCATAATTAGTTCCCCCGCATGCCGACCAACGATGCAGACACCATGAATTCGCTTTTTGCGATCCGCGATGACCTTCACAAAACCCTCGGTTCGGCGCTCGGCCTGCGCACGATCATTCTCGGCGAATGGCCAGCGCAAGATACGGATATCTCCACCCAGTCTATCTTTCGCTACCGCTTCCGTCAGGCCGACATTGGCGAGTTCTGGATCCGTATAAGTTACCCTTGGAATGGCTCGGTAGTTGGCCTTCGCAGGCAGCTTGAAAAGCGCATTACGAATGACAATGCCTGCGTGATACCCGGCAGCATGGGTAAACTGCAGCGCCCCTGCAACATCGCCAATGGCAAAGACACGCTTGTTCGTGGTCCGCAGCCTCGCATCGACCTCTATGCCTTCTGGTGAATGCGCGATACCCGCCGCATCCAGATCGAGTCCATCCAGATTGGGCCGGCGCCCGGCAGCGACCAGGACGTGCGAGCCGACAATCGTTTCCGCTCCATCATCGCCCTCTATTTCAACAGCAACGCCCCCGTCCGAGGCCGATACCCCTAACACCTTGATATCTTCTCTGACAGAGATGCCTTCACGTTGCAGCTGCCGCCGAACGACGTCGGCGGCTTCGGGGTCGTCCTTCGCAAGAATACCGAACATCTCAAGGATTGTGACCTTGGCGCCAAGGCGGCGATGTGCCTGCGCCAGTTCGCATCCGATGGGGCCGCCACCAATGATCAGCAAATGCTCCGGGCATTCCGTTCGGTCGAAGACCGTCTCGTTCGTCAGATAATGAACATCGGCAAGACCGGGAATAGGAGGTACTGCCGCCGAAGACCCGGTTGCGACAACAAAATACTTGGCTTTGATGCGCGCATCGCCGGCAACGACTTCGCGGCGTCCAATAAACTTGCCCGCAGCCTTTATGACATGCACCCCCAGACCTTCAAACCGTTCCACCGAATCGTTCGGCTTTATCGCACCGATCACGTCATGTACGTGCCTGTGCACTCGTGCGAAATCGATGACCGGCTCTTGTTGCGCCACACCAAAAGGCCCCGATGTTCGGAACAACTCGGCGGCATGGCCTGCGGCAATCATCGCTTTGGAAGGGACGCAACCGTAATTCAGGCAATCACCGCCCATCTTGCCGCTTTCAAGAAGAACAACCAACGCCCCCATTTGGGACGCACCCGCCGCAACGCTCAGCCCTCCCGAACCGGCACCGATCACACAAATATCCGTTTCAATATTCTCCATATTCCAACGCCTTATCTTTCGCCTGCATCAATCTTTAACCGTCACCACGTGAAAGCGAGCGCAGAATATAAGCGCTTCGCGCTCACTCGGGGTAACTAGAAAGTGTAATAGGGCTCAATTGCCATGTTCGGCGACTGAAAAATCAGCCTGTGGCCTCGCCCTTTTCCAATAGCGATGCAATGACGCTATCGACTTCCGCACGCCGCTCATCCCAAGGACTTCGACACAACTTCATAGACGTCGCGCGAAAGCGCCGTTTTGGCGAGAACGCGTTCCAGTTCGCCGCGCATTAGATCCTGTCTCGACGTATCGAAACGGCGCCACTGACCGAGCGGCGCCAACAGCCTTGCAGCAACTTGCGGGTTCAAAGCATCGAGTTCCAGGATACGGCTGGCAAGGAACTCATAACCTGCGCCATCCGGGCTATGGAAGCGTAGTTGATTGCCGGCGCAGAAAGCACCGATCAGCGCCCGCACTTTGTTCGGATTACGCATCGAGAACGCCGGATGCCCCAGCAACTCTTCGACCGCCGAGAGCGTGTCTGGCAAAGACGACATCGCCTGGAGAGAAAACCACTTGTCGAGAACCAGCGCATCGTCTCGCCAACGGTCATAGAAAGCGGCAAATGCGGATTCGCGTTCGTTGCCTGCTATATCTTTCAGGCACGCCAGCACCGCGATCATGTCCGTCATGTTGTCAGCGTCTTCGAATTGCGCGATTCCCAAAGTCAAAATTTCGGGGTTCGGTCGTGACATGAGATACCCGAGCATGCCGTTCTTCAGTTTGCGGCGGGCGGCGTCCTGCGGATTCGGGTCGTAAGGCGTGTTCACGCGGTTCTCGTGGTAAACTTCCAAAAGGCTGTCCGTGAGGCGGACCGCCACCTTTTGTTTCAAGGCTTCCCGCGCCGCATGGATCGCGTTGACGTCAACCCTGGTCATTTGATTGCCGAGATACTCTTCACTCGGCAGCACGATCGCTTCAGCAACAAAGGCGGTTTCGAGCGTCCGGTCCCGCAATAAGGTTCCCAATGCGGCGATAAATTCAGCTGCGCTAGGCACAGCCACATCCCGCTGCCTCGCCTCCACAGATCGCAGCAAATAGTCCGTCGCATACTGCTGCCCCGCCTCCCATCGATTGAAGAGATCCGGATCACGTGAGAGCAGGAGGGCGCGATCACTATTCGTCAATGGCGCGGACAGCACCACCGGCGCGGAAAAATCCTGCAGGGCAGAGATGACGGGATCACCGTCGATATCAACGAACTCGATGCGTTCCTTCTCAGAGCGGAGTTCGACGATACGGGCCGTTGACGCTTCCTCAAGCGTCTCGTTTGGATGTCGCAATGCAACCGCGTCACCTGAAGAATTCAGGAGGCTCAACCGGACGGGAATGTGTAGCGGACGGCTCTCCGCCGTCCCGGCCATCGCTCCGGCGGATTGCTTAAACGTAAGCACGCACCGGCGCTCGGCCGCGTCATAGTTCTTCTCTACGATCAGCCTCGGCGTTCCAGGCTGTCCATACCAATCCATGAATTGCGTGAGGCGCGCGCCGGTCTCACCTTCCATGGCGGCGATGAAATCCTCAACAGTAGCAGACCGGCCGTCATTATCCGCCAGATAGCGCCGAACGCCCCGTGTAAAGCCGTCATGTCCCAGAATTGTCTGCAACATACGGATAAGCTCCGCCCCTTTTTCGTAGACGGTCGCCGTGTAGAAGTTATTGATTTCGATGTAAGAGGCAGGCCGGACCGGGTGCGCGAGAGGTCCAGCATCCTCTGGGAACTGCCGCGCGCGGAGCGTTCGCACGTCTTGGATACGCTTCACAGCTCCAAAACGGACATCTTTCGAAAATTCTTGATCGCGGAAGACCGTGAGGCCTTCCTTCAGGCTGAGTTGAAACCAATCGCGCAGGGTAACCCGGTTACCCGTCCAATTGTGGAAATATTCATGCGCGACAATCGCCTCTATAAACTCATAGTCCGTATCTGTCGCTGTCTCCGCATCCGCAAGTATGTATTTGTCGTTGAAGACATTGAGGCCCTTGTTCTCCATCGCGCCCATGTTGAAGTCGCTGACTGCAACGATCATGTAGATATCCAGGTCGTATTCAAGGCCGAACCGTTCCTCGTCCCAGCGCATCGCCTTCTTCAACGACTCCATCGCATGCCCGCATCGGCCCTCCTTGCCATGTTCGACATAGATGCGTAACGCGACCTCACGTCCCGAACACGTGCGAAAGGTATCCTCGACGACCGCGAGGTCACCTGCCACAAGAGCGAAGAGATAGGATGGCTTTGGATAGGGGTCGTGCCATTCCACCCAGTGTCGTCCGTCTTCGCTTTCGCCCGACCCGACAGGATTACCGTTCGAAAGCAAGACCGGATACCGAGCTTTCTCGGCCTCAATACGGACCGAATACACTGAAGTCACATCTGGGCGATCCAGATGATAAGTGATCCGGCGATAGCCTTCAGCTTCGCATTGTGTGCAATAGTTGCCGCTGGATTTATAAAGGCCTTCGAGCTTCGTATTGTCCTGAGGTCGGATTTGCACCGATGCCTCAAGCGTGAAAGCCGCCGTCGGTGGCTGGAATACAGTGAGGCCTTCATTCGATGTCTCATAAGCGTCAGCGGCCAGCGGTCTGCCTTCAATCGCCACGGAGACGAGTTCCAGGTCTTCGCCATTGAGAAAAAGCGGCTGATTTTTTGGCGCGCCCCGCCGAGGTTCGATCGATAATCGCGACGTGACCATCGTTGTTTCATCGTTGAGCGTAAAATCGAGCTCAACCCGTGCGATGGTGAAGTCCGGTTCGCGATAATCAGCCAAAAATATATTCTCGGGTGCGGCGCTCAAGATCATGGCTCCTCAATACGTCAAAGGACTCTTCCTCCATGCGGAGGCCCAGGTCAACGACGAACCTATAAAGCTACCGGCCGAGGATTATTTAACGTTTCTATGCCTTAAGTACCCGCTTACGTATAAATACGATAAAACTTCGTAAAATTCCGGAATAAAGCAAACTCATAGAAGATTGGGGGCCGTGGTTGTTGACCAGAGATTATGGTCTCTATTGGTCCAGCTCGCTTTCTGTTTTGTTTGGACTGTGGGTGCAACGTCTGACCGTCGCCTGGCTAGCGTGGGAAATGACAAGTTTCGGTTTCTGGCTTGGCCTCGTCGCGACCATCGACCCTTTGATGCGCATCTTCCTTGATCAAATTGCGGTGCTCCTAGCGGGTTGCCGCAATCGCAAACGGATGACCTTGCAGTGTCAAAGCGCCAATATCGTTGTCGTACTCGCTTTGGCTTTCCTGCTCTCCTTCGGACAATTGGATCAGTACGGTCTTCTGGCGTTTGCCATCCTCAACAGCATTATTTCCGTCATCCAGCAACCTGTCCAGATGCCATTGACCGCGACACTGATCGAAAAATCACAGATCCTCAAAGCGGTCACCCGCATGACCATCATTGCGTATCTTGGGCGGTTCGTCGCACCAATGATCGTCGGGCCCGTGCTGGCCTTTGTTGAGACAATAACCGCGTTTTTCGCGTCAGCTTGTCTCTTTCGCTTCAAGGTCGTCCAACTCCCCTTCATCAATGCTAGAGATCAGGGCCACGCGATATAAAAATAGTCGGGCTGGAGCAAGGCGTTTGCCACAGGAATCAGGTTCGCGACCGGCCATCCGGTCCTCGGCCCCGTCTTTTTGTCTTTCCTGTTGCTGTCGGTATTCGGCGTTGCCGCTCTCGCACTAAGCGGCGAGCCTAATTTCTGGATCGCGGTAATCCTCGCCACAATCGCCGCTTTTACAGCGACAGCACCGACGATCAGCGGTGTCTCCGTCAATCAGACTTCCGTACTCGACGAAATTCGGGGCCGCGCGATGGGCCTTTACGGAACGCTATACCGCGCGGCACCCGCCGTCAGCGCAACCGCTATGGGTTGGCCAATCGTCATCGGTGCGGCCGTCTGCCTGGTATGGTGGCTCGCGTCCAAATCATCAAATCAAGCCTTGAAACCAACACGAAAGGGAGCGACTAGGCCGCCAATGCGATTGTATCCTCAAGCGGCCACGTAGACACCGTCCGGCGATGGAGCACCCTCCGTCGTCACTCGGCCGGTCTCCGCCATATGCAGCAGATGTGCAAAGACGGAGCGCGCCGCCGCACCGTGCAGCCGCGGGTCCACATCCGCATACATCACTTCCACCATATCCGGAATGGTGTTCCGTCCCTCGTAAATGCACTTGAGTATCGCGTCCTCTCGGCCGTTCCGATGCTTGATAAACGCCTCGACATGCGCCTTTGGCTCAGTGATCGGCGGGCCGTGTGTCGGCCAGTAAATCTCTTCCTCTCGTGTCAGCATCTTACGGAGCGAATCCATATAATCAGCCATATTGCCGTCCGGGGGCGAAATAACCGATGTCGACCATCCCATGACATGGTCGCCGCTGAAAGTCGCGTTCTCCTCGCGCAACGCGAAACAAATGTGATTCGAGGTATGCCCCGGCGTATGGATCGCCTCAAAGCTCCAACCGTTCCCTACAATGAAATCTCCGTCCTTAATGACGTGGTCGGGCACGAATTCATAATCCCCGCCTTCTTCCACCTTGGAGCCACCGCGGCCTCCGCCATGCGGACCATAACCGTAGGTCGGCGCACCGGTCGCCTTTTTGAAAGGCGCCGCCGCCGGCGAATGGTCGCGGTGGGTGTGTGTGATCAGAATATGACTGACTGTCTCGCCCTCCACTGCCTTCTCCAAAGCAGCTATATGTGCGTCATCAAGCGGTCCGGGATCAATCACCGCCACGTCACCACGGCCAATGATATACGTACCGGTACCATGAAATGTAAATCCGCCCGGATTGTTGCAGACGACGCGACGGATCAAGGGTGTTACTTGGTCTACCACGCCGTATTCGAACTCAATCTCGCGCACAAAAGGAATGGACATCGCGATTTCCTACTTCTGTTTATCTGACAGGTGGACCAATGGTGGCGGCGCGTCAAGCGGCGACCTTTCAAATCAACACGTGATCTTGCCGCCCGGGCTAGACGCTTCAACTAATCTCTTAATCGAATTTGAGACAAAGGGTTTTGGCATGCGCCAGATGACTTTCGTTGCCTTTCTGCAGGCTCAGAACTGCACAAATCTCGCCAGCTCTTGGCGGCATCCGGATTCGCGGAACGATACATGGTCACCCGCTTATTACCGTCATCTCGCGCGCGTCCTCGAGGAAGGCAAGTTCCATCTAGGCTTCTTCGACGACCGGCTTTCCATGCCTGACATGTATGGCCGCGATCACGCACATACCGTTGAGCATGGTATTCGCTGCGTGAAGATGGACCCTATCACAACGCTAATGGTCATGGGCATGGCGAGCAGCCGGCTCGGTCTCGGTGCGACCTATTCGACCACGTACTACGAGCCGTTCCATGTGGCCCGGGTCTTCGCCACCCTCGATCTAATGTCGGAAGGTCGTGCCGCCTGGAACGTCGTCACCTCGCTCAACGACGGTGAAGCGCAGAACATGGGTCTCGACACGGTCGTCGAGCACGACCTCCGATATGACCGCGCCGACGAATTCATGGAAGTGGTCCTTGGGCACTGGGATTCGTGGGAAGACGACGCAATCGTCCAGGATAAGTCGACCGGGCGTTTCGCCGATGCAGCGAAGGTACATCGCCTCGACCACGACGGTGAGTTCTTCAAGTCTCGCGGTCCGTTTACGGTTCCGCGCTCCCCACAGGGCCACCCGATGATTATCCAGGCGGGCCAGAGCGCCCGCGGGAAACGTTTTGGTTCGATGTGGGGGGATTTGATCTTCCTGAACTACCCAGACATCGAAATTGGAAAAAAGGAATACAAGGCATTCAAGGAAGACGTCGCCAAGTTCGGCCGAGACCCCGAGCATGTGAAGATCACACCCGCCATCTACACCTGCATTGCGGCCACGCAGGCGGAGGCCGAGGACAAGTATGCGCTGATCGACAAGCTGCCGACGGAAGGCGATGCGTTGTCATTGTTGTCGGAAGTGCTTAACTTCGATTTCGCGACAAAGGACATGGATGAGCCCTTCACAACGGACGAACTGGAGGGCATTCAGGGCCTTCAAGCCATTCGCGACCGGGTCGTGCAGTTGAGCGGCAAAACACACCCGACGGTCAGGGATTTCATCACCTTCAGTCAGCGCGGTCGGCCGCGCGATCCCATTGTCGGCGGCCCGAAGGAAGTCGCGGACAAATTAGAGGAATGGTTTGAGGAACGCGCCTGCGACGGATTTGTATTCGCCGCGAGCTATGTTCCCGGATCCTACGAAGACGTCGTCAACCATGTCGTTCCAGAACTGCAGCGCCGCGGCCTCTACCATAAAGACTATGCCGGTACGACCTTACGCGAGAACGTCGGCGTACCTGCGCCGCCTGTCGGCGATTGGCGCAGCCGAATGTAATCAAAAGCCGTCTTTAGGAGCGCGTTGCCGCCCCCAGCCCCGCGCGATAGTGTCACGCCAAATCCGGCATCAGGAAACAGGTCCTCCATGTTCACAACGAGACCAGAACTTCTCGGCACCTTCGGTATGGTGTCATCCACGCATTGGCTCACCTCCGCCGCCGCGATGGCAATTCTTGAAGACGGTGGCAACGCCTTTGACGCCGCTGTTGCCGGCGGTTTGATGCTGCACGTCTGCGAGCCGCATCTGAACGGTCCCGGCGGGGACATGCCGGCAATCGTGCACGACGCCAAGACCGGAGAGACGAAGATCCTCTGTGGCCAGGGTACCGCGCCTGCGGGTGCCACGATTGACCACTACAAGAGCGAGGGTCTCAACTTGATACCAGGGACCGGCTTGCTTGCCACGGTCGTACCGGGCGCTTTCGATGCCTGGATGCTGATGCTGCGGGATTACGGCACCAAGACCGTTGAGGACGTCTTCGGGGCCGCCCTCGGTTATGCCGAAAACGGCGTCCCAGTCGTGCCGCGCTGGACGGAGACTGTCACAACGGTCGCAGAACTATTCCGCGACGAATGGACGACCTCCGCCAACCAGTGGCTGGTAGATGGCAAACCGCCGGTGCCCGGTAGCCTCTATTCCAATAAGCCGTTGGCGTGTACCTGGAGGCGGTTGATCGAGGAGGCTCGATCAGCAGGAGGCGACCGGATCGCGCAGATAGAGGCGGTGCGTCTTGCCTGGCATCAGGGTTTCGTTGCGGAGGAGATCGATAAGTTCTGCCGCGAGACGGAAGTGCTGGATGCCTCGGGTGAGCGGCACAAAGCGGTCCTCACAGGCCAGGACATGTCCCATTGGCGGGCGAGCTACGATACGCCGGCGACTTATGATTTCGGCGACTTCACGATGATGAAGCCGGGGGTATGGTCGCAGGGCCCGGCGCATCTGCAGGTGCTGGCCCTGCTAAAGGGCTTCGATCTAGCGGCGATGGATCCGACGGGACCCGAATTCGTGCATACCATAACAGAAGCGATCAAGCTTGCCTTCGCCGACAGGGATGCCTTCTATGGAGATCCAGACTTCGTCGACGTCCCACTCGACCAGCTGCTGTCTGACGCCTACAACGACGAGCGCCGGAAGCTGATTAACAACACCGCATCGATGGATCTGCGGCACGGGACGATCGAGGGCTACGGCTGCAGTGTTGACTACGAAGCGGCGGTTGGCCGGGCGTTGGGTAAAGGCGTGCCGCAGGGCGGCAAGGCGGCGGCCGGAGCGGGTGAACCGACAGTCGGTGCGCTTGGACCCGCCGCCGGAGACACCTGTCACATCGACGTTGTCGACAAAGACGGGAATATGGTTGCCTGCATGCCGTCCGGCGGCTGGCTGCAGTCTTCCCCGACGATCCCGGCGCTCGGCTTCCAACTGAACTCGCGTGCGCAGATGTTCTGGCTCGATGAGGGACAGCCGATGAGCCTTGAGCCAGGCAAGCGGCCGCGCACCACGCTGTCGCCGTCCATGGCGTTGCGCGACGGCAAGCCATACGTCGCTTTCGGGACGCCCGGTGGCGATCAGCAGGATCAATGGCAAAGCATCTTCTTCCTGCGCCATGCGGTCTATGGCCTAAACCTGCAGGAGGCCATCGACACGCCATCGTTCCATTCGGAGCATTTTGTCAGCTCGTTCTACCCGCGCGGCGCCCAACCGGGCCGCATCGTGGTGGAAGGCCGCACTCCATCCGAGACGGTGGACGGCCTGCGCGAACGAGGGCACAAGGTTGAAGTCGGCGAACTCTGGTCCGAAGGCCGGCTGTGCGCCGTCTCTAAGGATAAAGGCATGCTGAAAGCGGGCTCCAACGCGCGCGGTATGCAAGGTTACGCGGCAGGGCGGTGATGAACGAAGCTGTCTACAGAGAGTTCGACACGGCGGCGCTCGCAGTCGCCTATGACAACCGGAGTCACGTTCCGGAATGTGAAGAGATGTTTGTCGATTGGGACGCCCGTAGCCGCGCCTACCGGGAACAATCGAATAACAAATTGGACGTGAAGTACGGCGCCGGCCATCTTGAGACGCTTGATATCTTCATTCCAGAGAATCCAACAGGCGCCGTCCACGCCTTCATCCATGGTGGATATTGGCGCTCCCTCGACAAGGCGGATTTTAGCTACTTGTGCGAACCGCTGGCAGCAGCGGGCGC
>CAXGSZ010000003.1:0-24595 GCA_964012455.1 uncultured Alphaproteobacteria bacterium | reverse complement strand
TGAAACTTCAATGCTTACGGCTCTTCGACCGGAAACGGGTATTTCTCCCATGAGGCTGCCTGACATAGTCGGACGGAAGAGTAAATACGATTATCGACATGGCGAATTAATCAACGTCGATGAATTGGAATAGAACGTTCCCTGAACTGCCGTGGATGAAGTCCGAAAAATTCTTTATGTCTCAGGCTCGCGCGCAGATTATGGGCCAGCACGCGATCTCTTAAGGCGAATTGCCAATCATCCAAATTTTGAGTTGAGCTTGCTCGTGACAGCGATGCATCTAAAACCTGAACACGGCACAACGGTAATGGAGATTGAACGGGACGGATTTCATATCGCGGCTCGAATTGAGAGTGGCGCTGACGACGGTAGCCTCGTCGCGATGTCGACTTTTGTTGGACGGGCTATGATGGAGATGGCTGAAGTGATAGAGCGTGAGGCGCCCGATATCCTGTTACTGCTCGGTGATCGCGCCGAACAATTATCCGCCGCGACTGCTGGCGCGATTCAGAACGTGACGATCGCACACATGTGCGGCGGAACAAATTCCGGCTCGATCGATGGTTCGTTGCGCCACGCGATTTCAAAATTTGCACACTATCACTTTCCGGCTGCGGAACCTCATGCGAAACGCCTGATCCAAATGGGAGAGCACCCTGAGACGGTGCATGTGGTCGGGCTTCCGGGCGGCCATCTTGGCGCGCATGTAACACACACGTTGACAGACATTCAGCAGCGTTATCATTTGCCGGCAGGAAAACCTTATATGTTGGTTTTGCAGCATCCCGTAACGCATTCGCACAGGGATGCCGAACGTCAAATTCGCGAGACACTAGATGCTGTCGTCGAGATCGGCCTACCGACGTTGTTGGCGAACCCCAATGGGGACCCCGGTGGTACTACGATCTTAGAAGCCATTACGTCCTACGCATTTAAATTCGATCAATTAACGGTACTGCCGCCGCCCGCAAATCGGGAATTATTCGCTAGTGTCATGGCGCGTAGCGCGGTCCTCATCGGTAATTCGAGCTCTGCGGTTTATGAGGCGATGAGTGTTGGATTGCCAGTTGTAAATATTGGCGACCGGCAAACGGGCCGCGAGAATGATTCGGTCTGGGTCAATGTTGGATATGACCGGCAAGAGATTGTCGATGGTATCAAAGTAGCGATGAACGATGAGGCCTATAGATCGCGCCTTCGCGATTATTCGGATGACTTGGGTGCATACAATCCTGAGGCCCAGGTTACAGACCTTTTGCTGGAATTAGATTTATCGCGTGGTGCCCGTCCGAAGCGATTTTTCGATATTTCGGTTGAACAAGGGCAAATGGTTCGCTGAGGGAGGGCAGGACATGTTGATACGTGGCCAAAATATTATTCTTCGTGCGATTGAGAAATCCGATCTTCCGCAACTTCTTGAATGGTCGAACGATCCTGAAATTGCCGTGCATTTAGGTGAAATTCATTTTCCGACGTCGCAATCACAGGAAGAACGCTGGTTCGAAAGGATAGATAGCGATCAAAACAATATCCGGTTAGCCGTCCTCGATGGCGGTTCCCGGCTGATAGGTTATTCAGGATACTGGAATATCAATTGGCGGGCGCGGCACGCTGAACACGCGGTGGTAATTGGCGAGCGAGAGAAGCATCGATTCGGTTATGGAAGCGATGTGATTCGCGCTAGCGCTCGACATGCGTTTGAGCACTTGGATTTGTATCGTTTGTATTGCCATATCTTGTCGACCAATACTGCATCTATTGCCTGTTATCAGCGTTGCGGTTTTCAGATTGAAGGTACGCTTCGCCAGCACCAATACCGGAGTTTTCAACGCGTCGATCAATTGGTTCTCGGGTTGTTAGCCGACGAGTTTCAGGCGGATTGAACGCAGCCAAATTATAGATTCGAAGCCGTCTCCTGGGTGCGCGAATTGGCGATATTCAGTGACGTTTTCGGTGGTTCCCCAATTACACCGTTCTGATGACAAAAATCTCCGAACTGCAAACTTGTACTACGTCGGATGTTAGGTTTGATGGAAATGCCGGTATGAAACGTCGTGTCATTGGAGGTGAATTCGATATCCGTGAACCCGTATTTGCCGACAGTGCGACGCACACAGATTTAACGTGGGGGCTGGATGGAACGTGGTTCCTGAGCGGCCGTTTCGCGTTGAAGCGGATACTAAGACATTTGATGAACCACGGCGTTCATCATGTGCATTTGCCGGCGTACCTCTGTGATAGCGTTCTGAAGCAGGTGCGCCTCCTCGGTATGGAGATTTCGTTCTACCCCATTAACGATAACTTGGGTGCTGAAGCCGACCCGCCGTCTGGCGCTGCGGTCGTGCTTATTCACTATTTTGGGCAGATTAATCCGGCAGCGGCTGCGCTACGCCGCCAAGCGCCTGCTGAATTCTATTTGATAGAAGATGCCAGCCAGGCATTGCTAACGAATTGGCGAAGCTGCGGCGCGGAGCAGTCTTACTATTTCATTAGCCCCCGCAAGTTCGGTCCCGTGCCGCTCGGCGGTTGGTGCAATATTCTGTCGGAAACCTCCGAATGCGCTGCGGGTAACGCAATTTCATATAGGTCACTTGCGGCACGGTTAATCAAAGGGGCCTATGTTACCGAAAGCGATTGGCCGATCGTGCCAAAAACAGAAGAATTCTATCTTGAAGCCTTTAAGGCGACGGAGGACTTCTTATCCACGGAATCCACATCCGCTACCTTACCTGACTGGGTCGTTTCCCTGATTGCCGGTATCGATTGGCGCGCGGCGGCGGCGGCGCGGTTGCGTAATTTAGAAGCGTTGATTGGAGCTCTCCCGGATCGAATTCGCTCGCCGTTGCCACCGTTTGCCTCGGGTGAGGTCCCTCTCGGATATCCAATTTTGTGCGACAACCGCGATGAAATGCGCCGGCGGCTCTCCGAACGCCGCATGTTTTGTCCGGTGCATTGGCCATTACCGCCAAAGGTTTCACCATCGGAATTTCCTGAGGCGCATTTGCTCTCCGAACAGATCCTGACTTTGCCACTGGATCAACGTTACGGGCAGGAAGATATGATACGGTTGGCTGAGGCGGTGTCGGAATTTGTTTGAATGACCGACGTCGAAATTTTCGACTCGAAGCGGGATGCAACGGATTGGAACTCGTTGTTAGATCGTTTGGGACGACGCTTGCAGGATATTTATCTCAAGCCCGAATACGGTGCGTTGTATTGCTCCAAGAATACGGAAAGCAAGCTCTTCGCATATCAAGAAGGCATTGTGATCTGGGTTTATTCGTTTCTGCTGCGAGGGCTGCCCGCTACGTACCGGGAGATCGCCGGAAGCGATGCGCGTGATATCGAAACGCCGTATGGATATGGCGGACCGGTTACGAATTCCGAAGACCCCGCATTTGTTGAACGAGCGAATTCGGCATTCCAGAAATGGTGTAACGAATGGGGGATCGTCGCGGAGTTTGTCCGGTTCCATCCGTTGCTCGACAATCAAGAGGCGCGGCGGCCCTATATCGACCCTTTGCTCGACCGCGGTACGGTATCGCTCGGTCTTGCGGGTGACGCGCCGATTATAAGCAGGTTCGATGGGAACGCGCGTAATATGGTACGGCGCTTCGAACAAGAGGGCGCGACGATTGAAGAGACAGATTTATCCGAAGACTTCGATCGATTTGTCGAAATTTACAAGGAGACGATGCATCGCGTATCAGCCGACGCATTCTACTACTTCGATTTGGATCATTTTGACCGGCTCCGTCGGATGACACTTGGACCAGCGAAATTATACGTTGTCAAGCTTGATGGACGGATTACAGCCGGGGCCATCTTTCTGATGGGCGGAGAGTGGATGCACTATCATCTTTCGGCGACGGATCCGGATCACCGGGTGCCTGGAGCGACGAACGCGGTCATTCTTTGCGCCGCCGAAATCGGGCGCACCAAGGGTCTGAAACGGTTGCATCTCGGCGGTGGTAATTCGAATGCGGAAGATGATCCGCTTTTTCGGTTTAAACGCCGTATGGGCACCGACACCCATGATTTTTGGATCGGTAGACGCATTCACAACGAAGAGGTATACCGCGCTGTTTGCAATGAATGGCGGCGCGACAACGCAGATGTGGCCCACACATACGGCGGTAGATTGCTCTGTTATCACTATAGACGAAATCCGTAAGTTGTCGGAAGGAAAGGCTAACACTTTATGACTGATTTTGCTTTGGAATATGTAGGGCACGCCTGTTTGCTGTTGAATATAGACGGTGAGCAGATTGTTACGGACCCATGGTTCACAAATCCGGTCATGGCGAATTCGTGGTATCACGTGCCGAAGTATGCCCGGTCCATCGATCAATTGCCGCCTCTCGACTATATCTATGTTTCGCACGAGCACGCCGATCACCTCGACATTCCGGCACTCCGTCAACTTACGCCCGATGCGACGATCATCATCCCAGCTTTTGGAGATGGGAAACTCGAACGTACTCTAGCGGATGCAAATTTATCTCAGCCGGTTGTGGCCCTCGCGGATGGTGAAATTTTCGAGACGCGCGGCGGCGCGAAATTGTGCCTTTACCTAGCTGATACTGGATCGAAAGATTCCTCTCTCATCGCGGCGAAGGGCGATACCTGCGTTTACAACCACACGGACAATTGGATTACGCCGGCGAAAATGTCGCAAATCGGAAATCAGTGGCCGGTCGATATCGCGTTTCAATGCTATGCAGGTGTCGGCTCATTTCCATCCTATATGCTTTGGCCGCTGGAGTATCGCGTCGAGTTAGGCGCCGCAAAAAAGATTCAACTCTTCGAGCGAATGAAGGAAGCGATTCTCGCTCTTCAACCAAAAACCGTCGTTCCCTTTGGTGCCAGTTTCGGTTATCTGCGACCTGAAACGCTTTGGCTGAACGACGTCTGCGCGACAGATCCGACCGAATGCCGCAAATGGCTGAAAGAGCATGGTGTAACGATACCCATCACATTGATGGATCACGGAGATTTATGGGCTGCCTCGACGGGTGCTCGAAAAGGCGACGTCCGACATTCACTAGTCATAACGTCGGAGACGATCTCGGAGTATTCTCACCTCTATGCCGAAACGATTGAACAGAAGCGGGCTGAGGAGAATGTCGGCGAAGAATACTTGGCGCTCAATGAGCAAATGCTGGGCGATTATCTGCAAGCCTGGGTCGATGCGGAGAAAGATAGGTTTGCGGAAGATCCATTGTCGATACAGTTCAGCATTTCGGGGAAGAACGGCTTTGTCTGGACCGTCGATTTCGCTGATGAAGATGCGATCGTATCGAAGAAAATTCTGCCGTTGCCGAACCTCTTTCTCAGTTTGACGGATGTCGAGCTTTTCAACGGGCTGGTGCACCGTCATTACAGCATCACCGACCTCTATCTTTCTTCAAGAATTCAAATGAACAGGTATCCCTACGAGACCTATCATAGAGCCTTCTTCGAATCGTTTTTCTGGTGGGGGGAGCGCGGGCAAATTGATCGTAACCGAGAACAGGCGGCTAAAGTCGGCGCAAATTGGCAAAATGGCTTGGTAGGATGACACATACTTGTCGCATTTGTGGGCACACAGTTCATCGCGAAATTTTTTCGCACCCTGAAACGCCGCTCTTTATTGGAATTGTCGGCGAGAATACGCCAGACGATTTGGCGAATATCAGCTTGCCGATTTCATTGGTCATTTGCGGAAACTGCCATACGGTCCAGCAACCGGTTGAACCAAAAGTCGACGCTCTTCTCGATCAAATTTATCTCGTTTCGCAAGACAATGCGTGCTCCGGCACCCGGACGGGTGAGGGCGAATTCGGGATGCAGCGGGCGAATCTCTTTCTGGAAAAGACAGGTTTGGACGCGATGCCCGAGCGCATTCTCGAGATTGGCTGTAACGAAGGCCATATGTTGGCTATTTGTAAAGATCGTGGCGGTCAGAAGATGGTCGGCGTTGAGCCATCCATGGCGTAATTTAGAAGCGTTGATTGGAGCTCTCCCGGATCGAATTCGCTCGCCGTTGCCACCGTTTGCCTCGGGTGAGGTCCCTCTCGGATATCCAATTTTGTGCGACAACCGCGATGAAATGCGCCGGCGGCTCTCCGAACGCCGCATGTTTTGTCCGGTGCATTGGCCATTACCGCCAAAGGTTTCACCATCGGAATTTCCTGAGGCGCATTTGCTCTCCGAACAGATCCTGACTTTGCCACTGGATCAACGTTACGGGCAGGAAGATATGATACGGTTGGCTGAGGCGGTGTCGGAATTTGTTTGAATGACCGACGTCGAAATTTTCGACTCGAAGCGGGATGCAACGGATTGGAACTCGTTGTTAGATCGTTTGGGACGACGCTTGCAGGATATTTATCTCAAGCCCGAATACGGTGCGTTGTATTGCTCCAAGAATACGGAAAGCAAGCTCTTCGCATATCAAGAAGGCATTGTGATCTGGGTTTATTCGTTTCTGCTGCGAGGGCTGCCCGCTACGTACCGGGAGATCGCCGGAAGCGATGCGCGTGATATCGAAACGCCGTATGGATATGGCGGACCGGTTACGAATTCCGAAGACCCCGCATTTGTTGAACGAGCGAATTCGGCATTCCAGAAATGGTGTAACGAATGGGGGATCGTCGCGGAGTTTGTCCGGTTCCATCCGTTGCTCGACAATCAAGAGGCGCGGCGGCCCTATATCGACCCTTTGCTCGACCGCGGTACGGTATCGCTCGGTCTTGCGGGTGACGCGCCGATTATAAGCAGGTTCGATGGGAACGCGCGTAATATGGTACGGCGCTTCGAACAAGAGGGCGCGACGATTGAAGAGACAGATTTATCCGAAGACTTCGATCGATTTGTCGAAATTTACAAGGAGACGATGCATCGCGTATCAGCCGACGCATTCTACTACTTCGATTTGGATCATTTTGACCGGCTCCGTCGGATGACACTTGGACCAGCGAAATTATACGTTGTCAAGCTTGATGGACGGATTACAGCCGGGGCCATCTTTCTGATGGGCGGAGAGTGGATGCACTATCATCTTTCGGCGACGGATCCGGATCACCGGGTGCCTGGAGCGACGAACGCGGTCATTCTTTGCGCCGCCGAAATCGGGCGCACCAAGGGTCTGAAACGGTTGCATCTCGGCGGTGGTAATTCGAATGCGGAAGATGATCCGCTTTTTCGGTTTAAACGCCGTATGGGCACCGACACCCATGATTTTTGGATCGGTAGACGCATTCACAACGAAGAGGTATACCGCGCTGTTTGCAATGAATGGCGGCGCGACAACGCAGATGTGGCCCACACATACGGCGGTAGATTGCTCTGTTATCACTATAGACGAAATCCGTAAGTTGTCGGAAGGAAAGGCTAACACTTTATGACTGATTTTGCTTTGGAATATGTAGGGCACGCCTGTTTGCTGTTGAATATAGACGGTGAGCAGATTGTTACGGACCCATGGTTCACAAATCCGGTCATGGCGAATTCGTGGTATCACGTGCCGAAGTATGCCCGGTCCATCGATCAATTGCCGCCTCTCGACTATATCTATGTTTCGCACGAGCACGCCGATCACCTCGACATTCCGGCACTCCGTCAACTTACGCCCGATGCGACGATCATCATCCCAGCTTTTGGAGATGGGAAACTCGAACGTACTCTAGCGGATGCAAATTTATCTCAGCCGGTTGTGGCCCTCGCGGATGGTGAAATTTTCGAGACGCGCGGCGGCGCGAAATTGTGCCTTTACCTAGCTGATACTGGATCGAAAGATTCCTCTCTCATCGCGGCGAAGGGCGATACCTGCGTTTACAACCACACGGACAATTGGATTACGCCGGCGAAAATGTCGCAAATCGGAAATCAGTGGCCGGTCGATATCGCGTTTCAATGCTATGCAGGTGTCGGCTCATTTCCATCCTATATGCTTTGGCCGCTGGAGTATCGCGTCGAGTTAGGCGCCGCAAAAAAGATTCAACTCTTCGAGCGAATGAAGGAAGCGATTCTCGCTCTTCAACCAAAAACCGTCGTTCCCTTTGGTGCCAGTTTCGGTTATCTGCGACCTGAAACGCTTTGGCTGAACGACGTCTGCGCGACAGATCCGACCGAATGCCGCAAATGGCTGAAAGAGCATGGTGTAACGATACCCATCACATTGATGGATCACGGAGATTTATGGGCTGCCTCGACGGGTGCTCGAAAAGGCGACGTCCGACATTCACTAGTCATAACGTCGGAGACGATCTCGGAGTATTCTCACCTCTATGCCGAAACGATTGAACAGAAGCGGGCTGAGGAGAATGTCGGCGAAGAATACTTGGCGCTCAATGAGCAAATGCTGGGCGATTATCTGCAAGCCTGGGTCGATGCGGAGAAAGATAGGTTTGCGGAAGATCCATTGTCGATACAGTTCAGCATTTCGGGGAAGAACGGCTTTGTCTGGACCGTCGATTTCGCTGATGAAGATGCGATCGTATCGAAGAAAATTCTGCCGTTGCCGAACCTCTTTCTCAGTTTGACGGATGTCGAGCTTTTCAACGGGCTGGTGCACCGTCATTACAGCATCACCGACCTCTATCTTTCTTCAAGAATTCAAATGAACAGGTATCCCTACGAGACCTATCATAGAGCCTTCTTCGAATCGTTTTTCTGGTGGGGGGAGCGCGGGCAAATTGATCGTAACCGAGAACAGGCGGCTAAAGTCGGCGCAAATTGGCAAAATGGCTTGGTAGGATGACACATACTTGTCGCATTTGTGGGCACACAGTTCATCGCGAAATTTTTTCGCACCCTGAAACGCCGCTCTTTATTGGAATTGTCGGCGAGAATACGCCAGACGATTTGGCGAATATCAGCTTGCCGATTTCATTGGTCATTTGCGGAAACTGCCATACGGTCCAGCAACCGGTTGAACCAAAAGTCGACGCTCTTCTCGATCAAATTTATCTCGTTTCGCAAGACAATGCGTGCTCCGGCACCCGGACGGGTGAGGGCGAATTCGGGATGCAGCGGGCGAATCTCTTTCTGGAAAAGACAGGTTTGGACGCGATGCCCGAGCGCATTCTCGAGATTGGCTGTAACGAAGGCCATATGTTGGCTATTTGTAAAGATCGTGGCGGTCAGAAGATGGTCGGCGTTGAGCCATCCATGGAGAAGGCATTCTCACCGTCTCCCGGTATCGAAATTCTGCCGGGATATTTCGATGGTTCTATATTTCCACCGGAACAATTCGACCTGGTTTTCTTGATCGAGGTCTTCGAACATATTTCAAACCCGACTGAATTTCTTCGTGATGTGCACCGGGTTCTTGCACCGGGTGGCAAGCTCGCGATGTCGATGCCGAACTGCATAACGAACTTGCGGTACGGAAATATCGGAATGCCAATTCACGAACACCTTCTCTATTTCACGCCGAGCTCGTTGGAGAATACGCTGCGCCGCGCAGAGTTCGAGGTAAAGCGGATCGACACCAATTTTTCGCATCTATATTGCCTCGCACAAAAGTCGGACGTGAAGCAGCCCTTGATCGAGGACAAGGCGGCCGAAACGGAGGCCCTTTTTTGGCCCGCTTGCGAAGAGCGCTTTGCAATAGTTGACGACTTCGCTGCGCGACAGACGGGGCTCTGGGGTATGTACGGTGCATGCAGCCTGACCGCAAATCTGCTGTCTTGGGGGCCGGAATTAGATCTAAGCCAAGTCCGGATCATCGATGCAGATGAAAATAAATGGGGGAAGGTGGTTTCTGGCTGTAGCTTGCCGACAATATCTCCGGCGCAAGCGGTCGACGAGGGAATTAAAAATGCCGTTGTAATGCCTTTCGGTTTCCAAGAGGGAATTGAAGCATTTATTCGGCAGAACATACCCTCGGTCGAGCCGACGTTGCTCTTCCGCGGTTTGGCCGACCAGTACGCGCAGAGCAAAGCTTAGTTCGAATCGTGGATCAGGGTCTCCGGTGCGTCACGTGCCTGACCGCCGGTGGAAAAATCAACAAATGGTAGTCTAGATGACCGTTGTCCAACAGGATGGGAAAGTGTTTCTTGACGATCCCGAAGAGGGATTGCTCGAGGTGAAATACGGCTTGCCGGCGGAAGTGCAATTCTGTCGAAACTGCGTTTTGTCGAATCAGCGTGTCGCGCCTTCGCGATCGGTCCAGGATACGCCAGGGTCTGCAAAGACGACTGTCCGATTCAATAAGGATGGTTTGTGTGATGCGTGCAGAGTTGTTGCGAACAAACAGGAGATTGACTGGGAAGAGCGGGAGCGTGCCCTCGTAGAGTTGCTGGACCAAAAGCGGTCGAGAAACGGTTCTTATGACTGTTTAGTGCCGGGGTCTGGCGGCAAAGATTCGATTTATGCCGCGCATATGCTCAAAGTGAAGTTCGGCATGAATCCTCTCACGGTGACGTTCGCGCCGCATCTTTATACCGAGATTGGTTGGCGAAATTTCCAGAATTGGATTCATATCGGTGGTTTCGACAATTATCTATTTACCGCTAATGGACAGGTGCAACGCCCCCTGACGCGTTTGTCCTACCGGAATCTGCTACACCCGTTTCAGCCGTTCACCATTGGGCAACGATATTTCCCGGTGAAACTGGCGCGGAAGCTCGGCATCTCATTGATGTTCTATGGAGAGAACGCTGCGGAATACGGAACGGCGGAAGATAAAGATAGCGAGTCGGAAGTTCCGACGAAGTATTTCACAATTGATCGAGGCGAAGAGATCTATCTCGGCGGTTACTCCGTTTCGGCCTTGGAAGAGTTTGGTATTTCCAAACCCATGCTCGATCCGTACCTGCCAATCACGATCGACGAATTTCATGAGACAAACATCGAATCTCACTATCTTGGTTACTTCCTGCGGTGGACGCCGCAAGAGAATTACTATTACTCGGTCGAGCACACGAACTTCGAAGCGAATACCGAACGCACCGAGGGGACGTATTCGAAGTACAATTCGATCGACGACCGCATCGACGGATTTCACTACTGGACCGGATTTATAAAATTCGGAATCGGCCGGTGCACGCACGAGGCGTCACAAGAAGTGCGGCATGGCCATATCACGCGAGAGGAAGCCGTCGCGCTGGTTCACCGCTTCGACGGCGAGTTTCCGAAGAAATATTTCCCGGACGTCCTTGCGTATCTGGATATGACCGAAGACGAATTCTTCAGTATTGCCGATAGTTTCCGCTCGCCCCACCTCTGGCGCCAGTCCGGCAATAGCTGGGAACTGCGTCACAAAGTATCCTAGGGCCAGTCGATGTCTTTTTCGTCGTTAACGCGTAAGGCCAATTTTTTTCGGGCGCCATGCCAACGGAATTGATATGGGTCGCCGTGGTGGTTGCTGGATTCTCGTTTGTCCAATCGATATTCGGGATGGGGTTGCTGATATTCGGCACGCCGCTCTTGCTCCTGCTAGGCTTTGGGTATCTGGAAACAATCAGTTTTCTGTTACCGGCTTCATTGACCATTTCAATACTGCAATTGTACCGACATGTCGGGCCAAGGCCAAAAATAGAGCGTGATTGTTTTACGATATGTTTGCCTGCGATTGTCTTTTCTTTGTTCATTTTTATCCAAAGCGACTTGCTATCGGATGCAAAATTAGCAGTAGGCTTAATTTTAGTCACTGCCGCGTTGATGCGCTTAATTCCGGCATTGAACGACTGGATGATCGTCATCGTACAACGCCAAATTCGACTATTTCACTTGGCGATGGGCATGTTGCA
This sequence comes from uncultured Alphaproteobacteria bacterium, assembly GCA_964012455.1. GTDB lineage: Bacteria > Pseudomonadota > Alphaproteobacteria > UBA8366 > UBA8366 > UBA6544. The sequence continues at coordinate 12,857 of CAXGSZ010000003.1, read as the reverse complement.
TGGTGCCACGAATCTGGGTGGCACCATGCTTTCTATATTGGCTGTCGCGACGCAAGATGATAAAGCGAAAATTCGTTTCACAATTTCATTCTATTACTTGGGCTTTGCGATAATTCAATGTTTGACTCTCATTATTTCCGGAAATGGCGGCGCGTTGATAAACGGAGTTCTATTTGCGCCAATTGCTATCGGCGTTTTCTTCATTGCCGGTAACCCGGCGTTCTTCCGATTCAAAAACAGCCGATATCAAAAAGCTCTTACGTATTTCATTTTATCTTTCGGCCTCGCGTTGTTTATTGATTTCACCATTCAATGAAACCCTTCGAAACTAATGCGCTTATAAACACATTTTTGCTTTGGACGTAAAAGTGGAAGTGGAATGGTAATTTGGTTAACTGGGATTTCCGGTGCAGGTAAATCAACTCTGGCTGGCTTGATTCAGGGTAGTTTTAAGTCCCGGCTGCCGGAGCTGGTATTGATTGATGGTGATGAAGTGAGGGAGTTATTCGGAAATAATCTGGGCTACAAAGAAGACGACCGATATAGGCAGATCGAAAGAATACAACGAATCGCCCGCATGCTCGACCGACAACAGATGGTTGTTGTCGTATCGGCGTTATATGCTCATCCTAAACTGCTAGAATGGAACCGGCAGAATTTTTCGGACTATTACGAGATTTATCTTGAAGCTCCGTTGGATATTGTAGCGGCGCGAGACCCAAAAGGTCTTTATGCAAAAGCTGCTCGCGGTGAAATGCCGGATGTGGTTGGCATTGATGTGCCTTGGCATGCACCCGCCGCTTCGGACCTTCACATAAAAATGGAACCGAAAGGAAAAGCAGACGGAGCTTTTAGAAAAATCGTCAACGCGATTCCGCTCCTGGCAGATTTGGAGAAGCGCGAGAACGAGACCGCTCGCTGAAGTTGTCACATGACGGAATTGAGATTAACGCGCGATCAGTATCTTGAATTCGAAAATCTTTGTCTCGGCGTGTTCAAGCCGGTTCATGGGTTTATGGACGAAGAGACGTTTGCGCATGTCGTCAATGAAATGCGTCTACCGTCAGGTGAACCGTTTCCACTTCCTATTTATCTAGACGTTAGCAAAGAAGATATTGTGAGGATCAAATCGGCTACCAAAGTCGATCTTATCTATAATGATGTTGAAGTCGGGAGTCTGTTTCCGAATAGCTTCTACGAGGTTGATCGCCCCTCGGTTTCGCAATCCCTCTTCCGAACTTGTGACCGCGCTCATCCCGGCGTTGCGATGTTCTTCGACGCGAAGGAAACGTTTGTTGGCGGCGGTGTAGAGCTCAAGCAACGTGTAGACCTCGATATCTCGTCGCACGAATGGACGCCGGCGGAAACGCGAGCAGAGTTTGAGCGCCGAAATTGGAAGACAATCGTGGGATTTCAGACGCGAAACGTACCGCATCGAGCGCACGAATACTTGCAACGAGTTGCATTGGAACATGTCGATGGCCTTTTAGTTCAACCGCTTCTAGGGCGGAAAAAGATTGGGGACTATACGGCCGAAGCGATTTTCGCCGGATATACGGCGCTGATCGAGGGGTTCTATCCGCGTAATCGTGTTATGCTCACGGTTATATCTACTGCAATGCGGTACGCCGGACCTCGCGAAGCGATCTTTCATGCAATCATCCGGCGAAATTATGGGTGTACCCATTTTATCGTTGGACGCGATCACGCCGGTGTTGGGGATTACTACGGCAAATATGACGCACACGAATTATCTCGCAGGTTCGACGGCGAGTTAGGAATTGAGATCATGCGTCTTCACGGACCGTACCATTGTGAAATTTGCGATGGGATCGTGACAGAGCACACCTGTCCGCACGGCCTCACAGAACGTGATTCCATAAGGCAAATCTCAGGCACGGATATGCGTGCAATGCTCCTCGGAGGCAAACAGCCAGATCCGCGGTTGATGAGAAGAGAAATCATTCAAGCATTGCGGGATTTGGATTTATTTATTTCGGAGAATGAAGCTTGAGTAGAACCAAGATCGTCGCGACAATCGGCCCTGCAACCTGCGCGCCCGACACGCTTTTGGCACTTCGCGGGGCCGGCATGAGTATCGCTCGACTGAATGGCTCGCATAATTCCTTGGACTGGCACCTATCGACGATAAAGTTGATTCAAGAATTACTGCCGGACATTCCAATCCTTTTGGACATTCCGGGCCGAAAGATTCGTACAATACAACTCGCGCATGAACCTCGTTTCGAAGCCGGCGAAGAACTTATTCTAACAACGGATCTAGAACATGACGGTTGCCAGAAGGTGCCGATTAACTATCCCGATTTGCATAACGATGTTTCACCACATGACGTGATTCTGGCCGATGATGGAACGCTCCGTTTCACCGTATTGTCCGTAAATGGATACGACATTCATTGCAGGGCGGAAGTCACTGGCCAATTGAAGAGCCGAAAAGGAATAAACGTCCCTCAGATCGAACTTCGGACAAAGGAAGTTACTGACCGAGACCGCACGATGGTCAAGTTCGCAACTGATGCAGGTGTGGATTTCATTGGCATAAGCTTTGTCGAATCCGCGAACCACGTGGAAGCGATCAGGGGATTAACAACCGGCTCTTGGCCGCGCATCGTTGCGAAGATCGAGAATTCCGGCGGCTTAAAGAATATGAATGAAGTTATAGACGCAGCTGACGCGATTATGATTGACCGTGGCGATTTGGCGGTCGAGACAAGTCTTGAAAGTGTGGCGGTGTTTCAAAAACAGATACTAAATTCTGCATCCGAACGATCTAAGCCGGTAATCGTCGCGACCGAATTATTACATACGATGATAGAAAACCCGTTTCCAACCAAGGCGGAGGTGAGCGACATCTCCAACGCGGTGTTGGACGGCGCGTCCGCGACGATGCTTTCGGGCGAAACAGCAGTCGGCGAATACGCAGTCGAGGCCGTCACGATGATGCGGCGCACGAGTGATGTCGCGACTGACTATATTAATCAGTCGATCGATCGAGAGAACGTAAAATTAGCGAACAGCATTCCAAAAGTTATGGGCGAAGCAATTGCGTCGATTTGTCAATCGCTTCCCATTACTAAGATCGTTGCCGTGACAATATCGGGGTATGCGGCCCGCGTTATTTCCATGAAGAATTTTCACCTGCCGTTGCTAGCTCTTTCCAACAATGCGATGGCGGCCAAGAGCTTCAATTTATTGCCGGGTACCCAAGGTGTCTTCGTGGATTTTCCATTCTCTAAAATTAGTACGGATCATGTTCCCGAATGTTTATCCGTATTGTGGCAGCGAGAGCTCATCGATTTGGATGACATGTTGTTAGTGACAGCGGTCGCCTATCCGAAATCCGGGAATAGAATGAATCTCATACAGACACACAACGTGAGTGATCTCGTTGAGATTATGGGGTGGTCATAGCCGTATTCGGACTTGCGAATTATGCTGAAACCGACCCGAATAACTGTCGGTTGAAGGGATTGCGCTTCTGGTATTGGATTTCGGCATCTTGTTTCAATGACTGCAAGAATCACGAGATTGCTGTTCGAGCGTTCCCTTGATTGTTCGACGGGCAGCGCAGCGTAATCATAGAACTTATATTTATTTCCTCTCGGAGTAGCAGAGTCTATGACAAACCCATATGCCAATATCGCTGTTGTTGTGGGATCAGAGTCCCGTTTCCTGATTGTGGCGATCGCGAACGAACTCATCGAGCGACACGGAAGCAGTATCCATATCTATTGTAATGGACCGCAGGAGCTTCAGTTTTACAAAGAGCAAAATGAAAACGGGAACTTTGCATCGGTGAACGATGCAAATCAGCTATTCGGTATTGCTACATCAGGAGAATTTGACGAATCGGGCCTATTTGAGCGCGCACGCAGGTTTGAGGCGAAAACAGGCTATACAATCAATCGAATGGTCGTATCGGATCGGCATCTTGGGCGCGGTTATCTGCTCGCAGGGAGCAATCACATGCGATCTCACCAGTCCGAGCGGACAACATACCCTGAAATGGTCGACACGATATGTCGCGAGCTCGAGTTTTGGGAGAATGAGTTTTCTCAAAAGAATATTACGTTGTGTATCAACGGCAGCCGGTTGGCAGCGTATATGGCGCGCGCGCGCAACATTCCGTATCGAGCTCTAGCGGGGGCGAGAGTACGCAATTTGCATTACTGGGCGTGGAACGAAATGTACGAATCGCCGTTATTCGAGCAACGTTGGGAGCAACTTGATACGGTTCCCGAGAGTGAGCTTACCGACGCTTACTACGGGCATCAGGTGAATCGAAATATTTTTAAGAAATCGTTCGGATTTGCAGTGTTGGTGAAACGGATGGCTATAACAATTATGCAGGGTATCTATTGGCGGTTAAGGGGATATCAGAAAGCCAAGAATTATTATTTCCGGGATCGCTTGTTGTACCATTACCGGCGGTGGCGCGATCATCGTCGTTTGAATCGGATCGCAACGGCGACGCTGGCTGATTTTGAGGATAAGCCGTTTGTCTATTTTCCGCTGCACATTGAGCCGGAGATGGCATTACATGGAATTTCACCTGAGTACTTCTATCAACATGCGGCAATCGCGGCAATTTCCCGAGATTTGCCGGCAGGCGTATACCTGCTGGTGAAAGAGCATTTCGGCGCGATCGGTCGACGGCCGAACTCATTCTATCGACAAGTAAATGATTTGAAGAATGTGATTTGGTTGAAAACCTGGGAGTACGGATTTGAATGTGCGCAGAGGGCGAATGTCGTTGCAACGATTTGCGGCACAGCAGGGTTGGAGGCGCTCGTCGCAGGTAAGCCCGTAATCGCATTTGGGCATCATAACTTATACAATTTCCTCCCCTCCGTACGTGTCGTCAGTGACGAGCGGGACCTCCAGAAATATTTGCGTGAATCGCTGAGCGATCAGATTGATTCAACCGCTATCCAAAATGATGCGCGCAAATTGCTGAGGGCGATTGAGATCAGTTCATTCGATTTGCGGCAATACAATTACATGGATTTGAAAGATTTTGACGAGCAGTCCGTGAAGGATGCATGTGATGTACTCGAAGCGACGCTTAATGATCCAATGCGAATGACGCTGGAATCGGTAAACGGTTGCGAGGTGATCGGTAATTTCGCCTAAGTATTGTACATTCCTCATGTTTACTCCCCGCATCATCGCACGTCTCGATGTCAAAGGGCCGAACGTCATTAAGGGTATCCACCTTGAAGGATTGAGAGTCGTCGGCGAACCTGGCGATCTGGCGCGCCGTTATTATGAAGAAGGTGTCGATGAAATTCTTTATATGGATACCGTGGCGTCGCTTTACGGCCGCAACAATTTGCTCACGATCGTGGAGCAGGCTGCACGTGAAATCTTTGTGCCGCTGACAGTCGGCGGCGGCATCCGGAGTATCGAAGATATCATTGCCGTTCTGAGGTCTGGTGCCGACAAAGTGGCGATTAATACGGCCGCCGTCGCCAATCCGGAATTCATCGATTCAGCGGCTCAAGTTTTCGGAAGCCAGTGCATTGTCATCTCCATCGAAGCGAAGCAGCGCGAGAAAGATCGTTGGGCAGTGCTGACGGAGAACGGCCGCGAGAGCAGCGGACGCGACATCGTGGAATGGGCTGCGGAGGTTCAGCGTCGCGGCGCAGGAGAAATTTTGATTACATCGGTCGACCGTGAAGGGACAAAGCGAGGATTCGACGATGATCTTTTTCGGGCGGTGCGTTCCTGCGTCGATATTCCCGTGATCGGAGCCGGCGGGGCGGGTTCGGCAGACCACGTAATCCAGACGTTGTGCCTAAACGAGGTCGACGCCGTCGCCTGCGCTGGGATTTTTCACTATGAGATTTGCTCGGTCCGCGATCTCAAGAATGCGATTGCAGCAACCGGTATTCGAGTGCGTCCGGAAGCGTCATGAAGGTGACTGTTGTTGATTACGGCCGAGGTAATTTGTTTAGCCTCGGCCAAGCGCTGCAAACAGTCGGTGCGGATGTTGAACTGATCGATCAGGCAGTCGGAATCCGCAATGCGGGGTGCATCGTTTTGCCGGGCGTGGGTGCGTTTAAGGATGCCATGACAGGTCTTTGCGATCGTGGATTGATAGATCCTTTGATAGATGCCGCACAACGGGGCACGCCGCTGCTCGGAATTTGTGTCGGTTGCCAAATGCTGCTCGACGTCAGTTACGAATTCGGCGAACACGAAGGATTGGCTCTTATATCTGGTGCGGTCGAAATGTTGCCGCTTCCTCGCCCCGAAGACACAGACCTCATACGGATTCCGAATGTCGGCTGGCATGAGATTGAACCCGCTTTGAACAACGCGTCGGCGAACGGGTTGTTTATTCGCAGCTGGATGTATTTCGTACATTCCTATGCGCCGCGGCCGCGCAATATTGAAGACTTATCGGCGACAATTGCTGTGAACGGACAAAAGGTTCCTGTCGCCGTCAGCAGGGAAAATATATTCGGCGTTCAATTTCATCCGGAAAAGAGCGGTACAGCCGGTCTGGAGTTATTTAGGCGATTTCTCTCGATTGCCGATAGGATGAAGAAGGCTGTCTAGCCGATTATGCAATCGGACCTCATGATCATCGTTCCTGCGCGGGGTGGCTCTAAGCGACTGCCCGGCAAGAACCTAAAGTTGCTCGGTGATGAGACGCTGTTGGCCCGTGTCGCAGGCTCGGTCCATGAGTCGGGCCTCGACGCGGACGTCATCCTGACGACAGACGACGATAAAATTGCCGCGGAAGGACGACGGCTGGGATGGTCGGTTCCATTTAAACGGCCTCCGGAGTTCGCGAGCGATTCCGCATCTACAAACAGCGCGGTTACGCACTTGCTGGATTGGCACAACGAGCAGGGCCGATCGGATCCGGAGTATATTATGGTCTTGCAGCCGACATCTCCGTTCCGGCGCGGCTCCTCTCTGCTACAGGCGATGAAGCTGTTAAAGGAGCGGAACGACTTCGATTCCGTCGTCGGTATGAAGCGGATCGAGCGACCGGCTCTTGGGTTGTTTATGGTGGATCGCGACGGGCACGCAGAATCGCTTTGCCCCGACGACAGGCAATCGCCCGTGTACATTTCAAACGGTGCCTTATTTTTGTCTAAGACTGCATTGTTCCGGCGAGAACAAACCCTTTATGCCGGTCGCGTGGCTGCATTGCTGATGGATGATCTACAATCCATAGATATCGATTCGCCGGAAGATTTCGCGATGGCGTCAGCGTTGATAAATGCTGATATCGCGCCCAACTCCAAACTTGCGCCGCCTTCGAGAAAAATATGACATTGCCAACAGTCGACCTTGTCGAATATACCTGCAGTCCGAAGGATTCCGTTCATGATGTCATGAAGCGGGTGGATCAATCGAGATTCCTATTTCAGATCATCGTCGGGAACGACGGTACGTTATTGGGAACGATAACGGATGGCGATATTCGCCGTGCAATACTTCGGGACATTGGACTCAACGCGCCCGTCGAGGTTTGTATGCAGGTCGCCCCGGTCGTTGGATTAGTCGGCCAAGATGACGAGAACAATAGAAAACTCCGAAATATCGGCAGTTCGCGGGCTTTCCTACCCGTCTTAGAGACAGATGGAACGCTGGTGCAAATCCTGGTACTCCAGCGGTCGCAAAGTTTTGGTATTCGCCAGGCATTGGTGATGGCAGGTGGCTTGGGTAAACGTTTGGGTGCGAGAACGAAAAATACACCGAAGCCTCTATTGCCGGTGGGCGGTGAGCCGATCCTCGAGCGGATTGTCACCCAATTGGAGGATGCCGGAATTGGTCAGATTTATATTTCCGCGCATTATCTGGCCGACCAAATTCGAGACTTCGTGGATGGGCGACAGAACAAAGCCTCCGTGGATATCCTCACCGAAGACGAGCCGCGCGGTACGGCGGGTGCCTTAAGCCTGCTGCCTGCTGAGACTGATACGCCGGTTTTGGTCGTCAACGGCGATGTGCTGACCAAGGTGGATTTCGAAAAATTGCGCGATTTTCATTTCCGGCACGGGCATGATGGTACGATCGGTGTGGCCAGGCACGATGTGGAAATCCCCTATGGAGTGGTGCGATTCGGAGACGACGGACTGTTTGCCGGTATCGACGAGAAGCCGCGGCTGAGTAACTTCATCGCCGCCGGTATGTATTTCTTGGCGCCGGAATTTCTCAGTCTGGTTCCGAAAAACCAAAGGTTCGATATGCCCGAGGTCCTTAATCTGGGCCGCGCCATGGGTCTGAAGATCGGCTTGTTTCCAATCCACGAGTACTGGATCGATGTCGGCCATCCAAGCGATTTAGAGGTCGCCGACATGGATTTCGGCGAATTCGACGAGGCCCGCGATTGATGTTGCCGGGTTTCTTCACGAATGTCCGTTCGATCGGGTACCGCTGGAACTGGATCTGCATTCTGTTGGTGCTGCAAGGCGCCACGATTCTATTTGAAGGCATCAGCATGGGGGCCATTCTGCCGGTCCTCCAGGTTATCGAGACGGGGGGCGATATAGAGCCCTTGCGGCAGAGTTCTCGGCTTTGGGAATACCTTATCGCGATCACCGAAACGCTGAAAATTCCGCTGTCGCTGCCATCACTTCTCGGCGGGATCTTTATCTTAATTTTATGCCGCCAGCTGTTCATATATATCCGCGAAGTATATTCAGCGGGCGTTCAGCTCGAAGTGATACGTCGTGTCCGGGATCGTGCATTCAATGGGTTTCTCTACGCGCATCTTGACCATCACGACGGCATTCAAGGCGGCCGATTCGTTAACGAACTGACGACCGAGCTACTGAACGCCGCCGCCTCGATCTCGACCGGGCTGAAGTTTATCGGCCACATCATGACCTGCGTCGCTTACGGTGTGGTCGTCTATTTGCTCTCGCCTTCTATGACACTGGTGGCGTTCATCGTGCTGGGGATCGTCGCCGTTCTGTTGGTTCGCGTTATGAGAGGTATCTATACGCTCGGCTATCTCGTGACCGGCGCAAATCAGGAGATGTCGAGTTTTCTGATCGAACGGTTGAAAGCCATCCGCCTCGTTCGTTTGTCGAATATCGAAGCGGCCGAATTAAACGCTTTGCGTGGTCATACCGAGCGCCAACGTGGGCGTCTCTTCGAGCAACGTAAGCTTTTGGCGCTGCTCGGCGTATTGATTGAACCGATTGTTCTGGCGATTGCTTTGGTGTTGCTTTTCGTCGCCGTAAACAATCTGGCCCTCGAAATGGCGTCGATTATGCTGTTTTTCTTCATATTGCTTCGGATGGCGCCGATTGTGAAAGAAGCGATGATTCACCGGCAATCCTATCTCGCCCAAGTCGCGGCAATCGAAGTGGTTATTGCGCGGCTAAACAGTCTTGAAGCAGCGAAAGATGATCCTGGCGGGACGAAGGAATTGACGAATCTCGAGAATGGGATCGATTGCCGCGATGTGCACTTCAATTACACAGGCGCTGAAGCGAATGCCTTGAACGGTCTGGATCTAACTATCCCGGCCGCGAAAATGACGGCAATTGTCGGGCCTTCTGGTGCGGGCAAATCTACCTTAGTTGATTGTCTGCCGCGTCTTCGCACTCTCGCCTCTGGGCGCATCCTGTTCGATGATGTGGAACAGAGCGAGTTTAGCGTCGTCAGTCTGCGTCAGTCGATCTCATTTGTATCCCAGTCGCCTCAGATATTTAACGTTTCCGTCGCCGATCATATCCGATACGGCAGGCCGGCGGCGACGGACGAAGATGTGCGACATGCCGCCTCTTTGGCACAGGCGATCGACTTCATAAACGAGATGAGCGACGGCTTCGACACGCTCTTGGGTGAAGGCGGCATTCGGCTTTCCGGCGGTCAGAGGCAACGATTGGACCTCGCGCGCGCCTTGATCCGCCGCGCACCGATACTTGTTCTGGATGAGCCGACAAGCAATCTCGATCCGGAATCCGAAGCGAAATTTCTGCAAGCTTTGGAAACGGTGCGCAGAGATGCACCGACAACACTAATTGTGATCGCGCACAAGATTTCGACGGTACGACTCGCTGACCATATAGCCGTTATGGAGGATGGTGTTGTGACCGCCAGCGGGAAATTTGCTGAAGTCTCTGAAAAAAGCAGTTGGTTCCGCCAGGCGTACGATGAACCGGGGAAATTGGCTGTGGCGGCCGGAAGTTCCTGACTCATAAATAAAACGATCGAGAAGCCTTAATCCCATGACGCATATTCACCGCTTCGCCGAAAGGGCATCTTCACCCGAGATCAAGAGTTCGCTCGACGGTGCGGGTATCCTTGTTACGGGCGGAACCGGGTCTTTCGGCCAAGCATTCGTCAAAGAATTGCTCGCGCTGGCAAACCCAGTTCGCTTGGTGATTTACAGCCGAGATGAACAGAAACACTTCGACATGGAGCAGCGCTTTAATCCCGCCGACCATCCGTGTTTGCGTTACTTTGTCGGCGACGTGCGTGATTTGGGCCGGTTGAAACGCGCCATGGTCGGCATCGACTACGTCGTTCATGCGGCGGCGCTGAAACATGTTCCCATCGCCGAGTACAACCCGATCGAGGCCATTAAAACGAATATCATCGGGGGCGAGAATGTAATCAACGCCGCTATCGAGACCGGTGTCCGCAAGGTGATCGCGCTGTCGACCGATAAGGCCGCGAATCCGATCAATCTCTACGGCGCAACGAAACTTTGTTCGGATAAATTATTCGTGGCGGCGAATAATTTTGCGGGAGGCGAAGCTGCGGCGTTTTCCGTGGTGAGATACGGCAATGTACTCGGCAGCCGCGGCAGCGTCGTGCCGTTGTTTAGACGGCTCGTCGCGGAGAAAGTGCCGGAATTGCCGATTACCGACCCACGAATGACACGTTTCTGGATTACGCTGCGTCAAGGCGTTCATTTCGTCCTCAATTGCATCGCGGATATGCAAGGGGGCGAAATATTCGTACCACGCATCCCGTCGATGAAATTGACAGATTTAATCGATGTAATTGCGCCCGGGTATCCGACCCGCATCACCGGCATTCGACCCGGTGAAAAACTGTACGAAGTCATGATCACGCGGGATGATGCGATCAATACGCTCGAATTCGACGATTGCTACCTCATAAAACCCGTCGGAGTCCTGAAGCTTCGCGACGCGGTCTTCAACCTGAATGGAAAGCCGGGGAAGCCGGTTGACGAAGCGTTCGAATTTTCCTCCGAATCGAACGATTGGTGGTTAAGCGGCGACGAGTTGACGGAGCTGCTGCGCGATCAGGAAGGCGCATAGCCGCATGATTCGTTTTGGTAAAAGCTCTGATGCTCTGCTGCAGCACAAGCAGGCCTTCTTCGAGGAGAACGATAGCCTGCTGGCCGAAGGGTCAAGGGTGTCCAGTGTCTATACCGCGCAACCGCGCCGGAATGTATGCAAGGTTTGCCTACTGGAAATCGGGCCCGTTGCTTTTACGAAACAGGGAATCGACTACCATATCTGCGAAAATTGCGGCCATCTGAATGGCAGCCATGAAGATACCGACGACTTCTGTGCCGCTCTCTATACGGAGGACAACGGCAAGAGTTACGCAAAGAACTACAGCTCCGCCGATCGCGAGGCCTATCACCGTCGCGTTGAAGATATCTATTTGCCGAAAGCGGTATTTCTGCGCGACGGGCTAATGGAGCGCGGCGTTGAACCGGATACGCTTGGATTTGTGGATTTTGGTGCGGGTTCCGGATATTTCGTGGCGGCGATGCGCCACCTCGGTTGGTCTGAAGCCGTCGGCTATGAGGTATCGATAACACAGGTCGAAATTGCGAACGAAATGATCGGCGCCAAGGTCGTCCAACAACATGATCTGGATGAGACCATACGGCTTGCCGGTGAGGCCGAAGTCGATGTTATTTCGATGATCGGCGTGTTGGAGCATCTGCAGAAACCGCGCGAGGTGCTGGCGGCGATACGGGCAAACGAGAATGTTCGTTATTTGTTTATTTCAGTGCCGCTATTCAGCCCCTGCGTATTCTTCGAGCTTATTTTCCCGCAAGTCTTCCAACGCCAATTGACCGCAGGTCATACGCATCTGTTCACCGATTCATCGTTGGACTGGCTTTGCCGTGAATTCGGAATGACGCGTGTCGCAGAGTGGTGGTTTGGCACCGATATGGTTGACTTGCTGCGGTCTGTAAATGTTGAGCTGACCCGGCAGGGCGGCGGGATGGGAGACCGTTGGATAGAGACCTTCGGGCCTGCGATAGACGATCTGCAACTCGCGCTAGATCGCCAAAGACTGTCGTCCGAAGTTCATCTGTTGCTTGAATTTGCTGCATGACCGAGGTGCTGATTACCGGAGGGACGGGTCTCCTTGGACATTATATTAAGGAGGCCGCAAGCCCTATGGGCCGCGTGCGGTCCTGCGGTTCGAGCAGTGGTGATCTGGTATTTGATCTGACGATAGCGGCGCAAGTCCGCGAGGTGATTGCGGAAGCGCAGCCTGACCTGGTCATTCACTGCGCCGCCATGACGAATGTGGATGCATGCCAAACTGATCCCGAAAGGGCCCAGGCGCTGAATGCGGGGGCGGTGGAGAACTTGATCGCAAATCTCCCAACGGAAAGTAGGCTGATTTATATTTCAACCGATCAAGTGTATCCCGATACACCGGGCCCGCATCCAGAAGAAGATACGCGACCGATGAATGTCTACGGCGCGACCAAGTTGAAGGGTGAAGAGGTAGCGCTTCGCCGCGACAATAGCCTGGTGCTGCGGGTGAATTTTTTCGGACCGTCGAAAACGCCTGACCGGTCGAGTCTCTCGGATTGGCTGATCTCAAATCTCAAGGAGCGCAAGCCGATAACTCTGTTT
>CAXGSZ010000002.1:0-29128 GCA_964012455.1 uncultured Alphaproteobacteria bacterium | reverse complement strand
CGTCGCAATCTTGGAACGTGCGCCAAGGGACGAACGCGGTTGCAACATACGCTACAGCGAGAGTTTCTGGCGCATGAAATCCGAAGACGCAGTTTCTGACGATTTCGAAGACCGGTTTGCCGTCAATGCCGGGGGTTGGCCAGATCCGGGCATTCTACGTGATGCAGCACGCGACTGGGATAACCAACCAGCGGTGCTTTGAGCGCTTGGCTTGGTCAACCCCAATTTAATTGCCACCATCGCCGGTGAGGCCTCAAGAGCCCTGAAATAGCTGAAAGGTTTCGTTATCAAGTTCGATTTTCTGCCGCTCTAATTCCTCAGCCAGTCTACCGCCAGAATGGGCCCGGTCGGTGGGGGTTTGGCGCTAATCGAAGCGCTCGGCGGATACGTCGACGAGCGGCAAGGGGAAATTGAGGTATTTTACGAGACCAGCGCGCGCGAGTTGATCTCGGACGGTGATGGCGCGATCGTCGGTGTAAAAGCTGTCGGGCGCGGCAACAAACTGGACGAGTTCAGAGATTGCAATGTGATTTTGGCCAGTGGCGGCTATCAGGGTAACCAGGAAATGCTAAGCCACTATGTCGGTCCGCAGGCCCAGTTTGTCCGTTCGGTTTCTCGTGGTGGCCACTACAATCGTGGCGCAGGCGTGCGCGTGGCACTGTCGGTTGGTGCCGCACCCTGCGGCGATTACAGCAATTTCCACGCTCAGCCTGTTGACCCGCGCTCCACCGACATAGAGCCTGCGGTTTTTAACTATTCATACGGCATCCTGATAAACGATGCTGGTCTGCGTTTCACTGACGAAGCTCCGGGTATGGTCGATGCGACTTACGAGGAGGTTGCCCGGCTCATCATGAAGCAACGTCACGGCATTGCCTTTCCGGTGTTCGATGCCAAGCTCGAAGACGTGGAAAAATGGCCCATGACCGTGCGCTCGCGGGTGCCGCCGATCGAGGCAGAAAGCCTTTCTGAACTGGCCAGCGCAATGGGTGTCGATGAGCGGGACTTCCTGGCCACCGTGGAGACCTATAATCGTGCCTGCCCCAAATCTGAGTGGTTCGACCCGTTACAAATTGATGGCCTGTCGACGATCAACCTGGAGCCACGCAAATCCCATTGGGCCAGGCCAATCTCCCAGGGGCCCTTTCGGGCCTGGCCGATGATTTGCTCAAACTGCTTCACTTTCGGCGGCGTTAAAATCGACGAACGCGCCCGCGTAATTAACGCCGACGGTGACGCCATTCCGGGTCTATATGCCGCCGATGAGGTCGCCGGGATATACTACCGTGTCTACACCGGTGCTACGTCGGTCATGCGCGGAGCCGTGATGGGACGATTAGTCGGTAGCGATGCGGCGTTAAGGCGCAACGCCATCGGCTAATTTAACTGCTGAAGAGCTTCGTCAATGAATAGAGATTTCTATGGCTTAACGACCTGACGGTTAGCGACATTCGATGGCTCAAAATGGGCGGTTTAGCAGCAGATCAATAATCACCCTTATAAATCCATCTCGTCCAAGAACCGCGATATCACGATCTTTTGAACCTCGCTGGTCCCCTCATAAATTTGATAGACCCGGACGTCACGATAAATCTTCTCGACTGGGTGGTCGTTAAGGAAACCGGCGCCGCCGTAAATTTGGATCGCCTCAGAAGCTACGCGCTCGGCCATCTCGGAGGCAAAGAGCTTAGCCATGGCGGCCTCACGGGCACAGGGCTGGCACAAGTCTTTTAATTGGGCCGCATGCATGTAGAGCTGTCGCGCCGCTTCGATCTCAGTTGCCATTTCAGAAAGCTTGAAAGAGATGGCCTGATGGTTGCGGATCGGCTTGCCGAAAGTCTCCCGCTCATCGGCATAGGCTCTCGCGGCCTTGAGCGCCGAACGGGCCCCGCCAACCGCCTGTGCCGCAACGCCAATGCGTCCTTCAGAGAGTTTACTGAGCGCAATCCTCAGTCCTTCTCCCGGCCGACCCAACATGTCGCTCGCCGGCACCCGCATGTCATCGAAGCGAATTTGGCAGGTGTCGTTAGTTCGGTGGCCGAGCTTGTGCTCCTTCCGCGTCACCATATAGCCCGGATTGTCCGTCGGTGTGATGAAGGTCGTGATGCCCTTCTTACCGCCCTCGGGATCGGTTACCGCGACGATCATCGCGATGTTCGAACTGGCGCCGCCGGTAATAAATGCCTTCTCACCCGTAAGGATAAAGTCTTCTCCATCCCGTACCGCCCGAGTTCTGATGGCCGCGGCTTCAGAGCCGGTATGCGGCTCCGTCAAATGAATGCTACCGAGCCATTCGCCGCTGGTAAGCCTGGTGAGATAGTCCTGCTTTTGCTGGTCCGTACCATTCTCCTCGATTGCAACCGCAACTGGAGAGTTGGTGGCCGCCATCATGTTGGAGACGCCGCCGTCAGCCGCGGACAACTCCTCTATGGCCAAGACATAGGATAGAAAGTCTGCACCTGCACCGCCGTATTCGGGAGAGACAGTGACGCCCATCAGGCCGGCCTCCGCCATCTTGCGGTAGATCGCGCGCGGCGTTTTCCCCATGCGGTCCCAATCCGCGGCGTGGGGTGCAATCTCTTGCTCGGCGAAACGCCGGGCGGCGTCTCGGATCGCTTGTTGGGTGTCGGTAAGTTGCATCTTCTATCGCCTCGCTAGACCCTTCGAGCAATCTTATAGTCTGCGCTTCCACGATCCCAGGTAGCGGCGGTTCTCTCAGCCAAAAGCGCTCATCTTGTCGGAATTTTAACGACGCCAAATTCGTTTCATGTTGGCTCGCAGTCGCTTGAAGTTCGCACTCGGCGTGTTCCAAATCCCTGCCGAACTCGAATTGAAACAGCTTTGTCTTGATCCCCCTATTCCGATCCGCTCCCTCAGGTCTATATTCGTCTCGTCATGGAAGAAATCGCAGCTATCACGCCGACCGATCAAACGGTCCCCATTCAGGAAGCCCACCGCTTCGACACGACGAAGCTGGACGCCTATATGCGGGAACATGTCGACGGCTTCACACCACCGCTGGAGCTCAGCCAGTTCCGCGGAGGTATGTCCAACCCGACCTTCATGGTCACCGACAGCGCTGGGAAGCGCTATGTCCTGCGCAAAAAACCGCCGGGCGAGTTGTTGCCCTCCGCCCATGCGGTCGACCGCGAGTTCAAGATTATCTCGGCCCTCTACGGCGCGAAGGTCCCCGTCTCACGGCCCTACGCGCTCTGCGAGGACGAAGACGTCGTCGGCCAGATGTTCTACATCATGGAGTTCCAGGACGGCCGTGTCTTCCGAGGCGTTGACCTGCCGGAACTGGGCGCACAAGAGCGTGGCGCGATCTACGACAACATGGCCGACGTATTGGCCGCCTTGCACGAGGTCGATTACGCCTCGGTGGGCCTGGGCGAATTCGGCCGGGTCGGCGGTTATTGCGAACGCCAGGTGCGACGTTGGTCGCAGCAATACGAGGCGAGCAAGACCGAAGACCTTGAGGTCATGGACAAGCTCATGGCCTGGCTTCCCGAGAACATGCCGGACGACAGCCTGACCTGCCTTGCGCACGGCGACTATCGGTTGGAGAACATGATCTTCGCGCATGACGGCGCGGATGTCTTGGCCGTCGTCGACTGGGAGCTCGGCACGTTGGGGAATCCGTATTCGGACCTCGCCTACAATTGCCTGCCGTATTACGCACCCGACCCGAGACGCGGCAACCTGATCGAGAACGATCCCGCAACATCCGGAATTCCGAGCGAGGAGGGCTACGTCTCGCGCTACTGCAAGGCACGTGGTCTCTCGGAAATCCCGCACTGGAATTTCTATCTCGTGCTGTCGCTGTTCCGGCTCGCAGCGATCGTGCAGGGCGTCTACTACCGCGGACTCCAGGGTAATACGCCGACGAAGGATGCCTTGGCGCTCGGCAGTCAATGCCGCGACCGGGCTGTGGTCGCTTGGCGTCTGGTGCAGACAGGCGGCAAGTAACCGGCATCCGCCGCCGACATCCTCTCATGGGAAGATGCACGTCCGATGGAAGTGATCGAACATTCGGAAGAACATCTCTTCTGAATCGACGACGTCGTGGAAACCGTATAGCCGCGCCTTCGTCATCGACGAGACGATATCCCAGTCCGGCGTCCAAAGGTGGCGCCAGTATCCCCATATCGCGACCTGGTCGAGCGGCTGTTCAACGAGACCGTAATTCTCGATGACGCGCCGCCATACCGGCTCCTTATCGGACATGTAGTCGGACAGATCGACCGTCTCGACAGGTCCCAGCTAAAGAGCGAAGTGACGGGCGAACTTTGGCTACAGGTTCTTCCAGCGAAACAGGTCACCAATGGTGATATTGAAATCCTGATTGGCGCATGCGGGTTCCGTTGCCACCCATACAGTGGCTTTGGCCAAGTGCCGCACCCGCGGCACGGTCGCATCGATCAGGTTGCGGAACATCGCGTTATTGGTCTCGATCGATTCACCCTCGCCTTCGGGATGATCGAAGAAGGCGTCGTAGAAGATATGCGTGACGTCGCTCAACCCAGAGAGCGCCGCAACCGTTTCCTCTCGATTCGTCAGATCGACAGCAATTCGCGGGACATCATTGCCATCTAACTGCGCGCGGCGGGATAGGCCGACGAAGTCCCAGTTGTCGTGACCATGAAGGTACTAAGCAAGGCGCCTTCTGACGACGCCAGAGGCGCCTGCGACCAGTGCCAATTTGTGCTCCACCATGGAAAACAAACTAGTGCGCACCCAACGGTTGCAATGCAGATGGAAGGCGATAGTGTCGGGCTATGGCCAAGCAGAAAATACATTTCGCCCAGTTCCTAACCCACGGGCCGAGCTACCACAGCCTCGGCATGTGGCGGCATCCGAAGACCGAATTCACGACAGACAACTGGGCTCGGCCGGAACTCTACCAGCATATCGCGAAGACCTGCGAACGCGGTCTCTTCGACATGGTGTTCTTCGCCGACCTCAACTACATCTCGGACACTTACACGGCCTCGCTCGCCCCCGCACTCCGCTATGCCGCACAGGCGCCAGAGCACGACCCGATCCCGTTGATCGGCTGGATGGCGGCGGTAACGGAGCACATCGGACTTGGCGCGACCTTTTCGACCAGCAACCAGCATCCGTTCTATGCGGCGCGCCTGTGGGCGACGCTCGATCACCTGACAGATGGCCGCGCTGCCTGGAACGTCGTGACGTCCATCAATCGGAACCAACAAGCGAATTACGGCACCGAACGGGCTGACGCCGACACAAGATACGATCAGGCGCACGAGTATATGGAAGTCTGCCGCAAACTTTGGGACAGCTGGGAAGAAGACGCTGTTGTCATGGACCAGGAAGGCGCTGTTTTCGCCGACCCCGACAAGGTTCACCGCATCGAGCATGAAGGCCAGTTCTTCAGATCACGCGGACCGCTCAATGTCGTGCACTCGCCGCAGAACGGGCCCGCCATCCTACAAGCAGGCACTTCGCCCAAGGGTATGGATTTCGCGGCAAAGTATGCCGACGGCATATTCGCGATCCAGCCACACCCGGAAAGCGCCGCCAAGTATTTCGCAGATGTGAAAGGCCGTATGGAGACAATGGGCCGAGATCCCAGTCACTGCCGCATCCTATTCGGGGCACAGCCCATCATCGGCGAGACGGAAGCCGAGGCTCGCGAAAAGCAGGAGGAACACAACGAACTCGTGCCACTGGATGCCGGCATGACAATTCTCTCGGCGCATCTCGACTATGACCTCTCGCAGATTCCGCTCGACGCGGATATGACAACCCGCGAAGAGCCGGAACTCCACCGGATGCGGACCCGTTTCATGCGACCGGACGGCGCATCCATGACGCTGCGCGAGGTCGCGCACCGGCACGGCCAGGGTGTTGGCCTGCCGCAATTCGTCGGCACGGTGAAGAGCGTCGCCGATCAAATGGAAGCCTTCATCGACACCGTCGGCGGAGACGGCTTCATGGTCACACCAATTTATTCGCCGGGCGCCATAGACGAATTCGTCGACCTTCTGGTACCGGAGTTCCAGCGCCGCGGTCTCTATCGGACCGAATACAAGGGCCGGACACAGCGAGAAATCTTACGTCAGGCGGATTGATAGAATCACCAAGGAGCACCACCCATCCCAGGTGCCGAGGTGGAGCTGGAACAAGTATTATCGACTGACCGAAACGGCTCAGCACAAATCCATGGGATAGGCTGCAAATGGAAGAAAAACACGTGAATGCCGGCGTCTTACGAATTGGCTACCGCGAGTTCGGCCCCGCGGATGGCTGGTCCTGCGTCATGCTACACGGGTTTCCCTACGACGTTGAGGCTTATACGGAAGTCGCGCCGATATTGGCCGAGGCCGGGGCCCGGGTCATTGTGCCCTATATGCGAGGCTACGGGCCGACCGAGTTTCTGTCCGACTATACGCCGCGTTCCGGCGAACAGGCCGCCTTTGGGGCGGACTTACTTGCGCTGCTAGATGCCCTTGATATCAAGCATGCAATCCTCGGCGGATACGATTGGGGCGGCCGGGCGGCCTGTGTCGTCACGGCACTATGGCCCGACAGAGTCACCGCGCTGGTGACCGGGAACTCGTATAACATCCAAAATATTGCCAGATCACCTGAGCCGGCCGCGCCCGCAGCAGAGGCAGCCTATTGGTACCAGTATTATTTCCATTCGGAACGCGGACGGCGGGGCCTTACAAAAGACCGACGCGGCATTGCGCGCCTCCTCTGGCAGATGTGGTCGCCGAATTGGGACTTTGACGACGCCACATTTGATCGAAGCGCCAACTCCTTCAACAATCCCGACTTTGTCGACATCGTGATTCACTCATATCGCCACCGCTATGGACTGGTGCCCGGAGACCCCGCTGTCGCCGTGATTGAAACCCGCCTCGCGGCTCAACCACCCATTACCGTGCCGACCATCGCAATTGATGGAACCGGGGACGGGGTGTCCGGATCCACCGAGCACCATGCCCATCGCTTTGTCGGCCGGTACGCGTATCGCACATTCGCCAAGGCGGGGCACAACCTGCCCCAAGAAAGACCTGCCGAATGGGCCGAGGCAGTGATAGACGCGCGAAAGTTGGCGGACGGATAGTCCAACCCACACTTTGCCGCCCCTCCCGGAGCGCTAGCTTCTTGTAGGTGTCGCCGACTTAGGGCGGGACCAAATTGGGCGGGGGATATCGGTGGCCGACGAGCGAAGCGAAATTTACGATTATATTGTTGTCGGCGCGGGTTCCGCGGGTGCGGCGGTGGCTTATCGGCTGTCGGAAGATGGACGCCATCGGGTGCTTCTCCTCGAAGCCGGACCGGCAAGCCATCACTGGTCGCGTGTTCCTCTCGGTTACGCCAAGCTTCTGCATAACCCGAAAGCGAATTGGCGCTACCACTCGGAGCCGGTGCCGAATGCCAATGGGAGGCGCATTTACGTCCCGCGCGGCAAGCTGCTCGGCGGATCCAGCTCGATCAACGGAACCGCCTTCGTACGCGGTCAATCTCACGACTACGATACATGGGCCCAAATGGGTAACCGCGGGTGGAACTATCGCGACGTGCTGCCCTTCTTCAAACGAATGGAGAGCTACGAAGGCGACGGAGACGATGAGTTCCGGGGCCGCGACGGACCTCTGCGGGTGACTGATCCGGATTGGCGCGACCCATTGTTCGCCACCGTCATTGAAGCCGCCGGCCAGGTCGGCATTGACCACAATCCCGACTACAACGGCGCGAAGCAGGACGGCGTCGCGATGAGCCAGGCGACGATCGCCGGCGGTCGCCGCATGAGCACCGCGCATTGCTATCTGACCCCAGCGCGCAGTCGGTCGAATCTCAATATCGTAACCGAGGCGATGACCGAGGCGCTCCTCCTCGACGGCAAGCAGTGCACGGGCGTGCGCTATCGGCGCGGTGGCGTGGTGCACGAAGCGAAAGCAGCCCGCGAGGTCGTGGTCAGCGGCGGATCGATAAACTCACCGCAACTGCTCGAGCTCTCCGGTATCGGGCAGCCCGAGCTACTGAGGCGCCATGGCATAGCCGTCGTGCATGCGCTGCCGGGCGTGGGCGAGAACCTCCGCGACCATTTCGCCCCGCGCACGCGTTGGGCCATCGGCGCCAAGGGATACACCTTCAACGACCGGGGGCGCGGCCTCGGCCTTGTCGGACAGGTCCTGCGCTACCTCACGTCGGGGCGCGGCATGCTCGGGATGGTCGCGGCACCGCTACGGGCCTTCGTGCGCTCGCGCGATGGTTTGGAAGCGCCTGATTTGTTGCTCGGCTGGGTGCCCATGCTCTACGAAGCCAACCCAGAGCCGCGGATTTCCCCACAGTCCGGAATGACGTGTTACGCACATCCGATGCGGCCGGAAAGTAAGGGATCCATCCACATCATCTCGTCAGATCCAAACAACCAGCCCGCCATCGATTTCAACTTCCTTTCCGCGCCGGTCGATGCGGAACTGACGACAACGGCGGTCCGCATCGCGCGCTCGATCATGACGGCACCGGCAACGGAACCCCTCGGCATATCGGAAATTGCGCCTGGCGAAGCTTTGACCAAGGACGATGAGATTCTCGATTGGGTGAAGGCGTCGGCAGAGACGACCTACCATCCGGTCGGCACCTGCAAGATGGGACAGGGTGATTTGGCGGTCGTCGATGAGCGACTGCGGGTGCGCGGAATTGCGGGCCTGCGCGTCGCCGACGCCTCGATCATGCCGACACTGATTTCCGGTAATACCAACGCGCCGTCGATCATGATCGGCGAGAAAGCGGCCGCGATGGTCCTGGAGGACGTGGACGGCTAGGCGCGTTCCTCGAAAACATAAGCGTCCATCGACGCCTGCGCTTCTTCGCGTCGGCGATGCCATTCCTTCGGCCCACCGTAATACGCGAGGCTACCCGGCTCGGCCGTGCCATCACCATTGTAATAGGTAAGACAGTCCCGCAACGGACTGGTGAGAATATCAGCGTTCTTGCAATGCGACGCGTACTCGTTCTCCGGCTCTTTCTTGACGTCGACCACGCCCGCGCCCCGTTCCCGCATCCTCTCCATTATCCAGGTCACGTAGTCGGTATGCGACTCAAGTCCGACGATAAAGTTGAACTGTCCGCCCCCACCCTGCGGGCCCGACATGATGAAGAGGTTCGGGAACCCGTTGCTATGGACGCCGAGAAATGTCTTCACACCCTCAGTCTCCCACTTGCCACGGAGCGTCTTGCCCTCCCTGCCAACCACCATGTTGAACGAGGATGTTCCCATCCATTGGAAGCCGGTCGCATAGATCAGCACGTCGAGATCGAACTGTTTACCGTCGTGCACGATCCCGGTTTCGTTGATCTGCTGGACGCCGTGCGGCGCAGTGTCTACGAGATGGACATGGGGTAGATTAAACGCCGGCAGGAATTCGTCGTGAAACGTCGGCCGCTTGCAGCCGTAGGGATAGTATGGCTTAAGCGCCGCTGCGGTTTCCGGGTCATCAATGACTGCATCGACCCTTCCGCGAATCTGTTCCATGATCCGAAAACTGCTGTTGAGCTGTTTCTGGACCAGTTCTTCCGGCGATATCGGTGTCCGGTGGACTTTCTTGGGTTTAAATTCCTCTACTTTCCCGCCAAGAAAATCGTCATCTCCCAAGAGCGCGGCGCGGCCCGACGTAATCTGCTTGAGCCGGTTTCGCCGTTTCAGCGCCCAATTCGGTTCCGTTTTCCATTGTTCGATCTCTTGCGGCTCAGTCGTCCGTTGATCCCGGACGTCGATGGACGACGGGGTCCGCTGAAATACATAGAGCTCACCCACCACCTTCGAGATTTCCGGAATTACCTGCACAGCCGTCGCACCCGTGCCGATGATTCCGACGCGTTTGCCCTCCAGATCGACATTGTAGTCCCAGCGCGACGTATGGAACGAAGCGCCTTTGTAGGTCTCCATACCGTCGATCCTGGCGAGCCGTGGCGCGGTCAGGATACCGTTTGCGAGGACAACAAACCGCGCCTTCATCGCGTCACCGCGATCCGTATGAACCGTCCAGCGCTTGCTCTCTTCATTCCAGACCGTCTTCTCGACTGTCGTGTGGAAAAGACACCGGTCGTAGAACCCGAATCGTTCGGCCATCGTCTGCGCGTACTCCAGAATTTCGAAACCGGACGCGAACTTCATTGTCGGGAAGTAGCCCATCTCCTCGAGCAACGGCATGTAGCTATATGATTCGACGTCGCAGGCGATCCCAGGATATCGGTTCCAGTACCAGGTCCCTCCGACATCACCGCCCTTCTCGCAGAACCGGACATCGGTAAATCCGGCTTTCCGCAGTTTGTACCAGAGAATCAAACCGCCGAAGCCGCCGCCCACGACAAGCACTTCGCATTCGTCATCCAGCGCTTCGCGCTCGATGGGTGCATCGGAATAGACGTCTTCTAGGTATTTGGCGAACTCGCCCTCCATCGCCATGTAGTCCGCCGCACCCCGCCGCACTTCCTTGAACTCCCGGTAACGGGCCTGCTCTTCCGCGTTGAAAACGGCTCCCGGAGGCGGTGGGGGGAGGGTCTTCAGCGCCTCATTATCGATCGCCGAATACCCTTTGCCCGTGATCTTGTCGCTCGCCTTGGCGGCGCGCGTGTTAAAAAGCTTATGACCAGTTTCAGGATCGATACGGATTGGCGAATGCATGAGCGTCGTCTCGCTATTGAATCAGTTCGTCATCAGAATTAATCAGCAGAAAGGATAGGTCCAGTGATTAAGCAGCACCTGAAAACGCCATGTTCTCCAGAGGCTCGCCCTTCGCGAGGCGGTCCAGGTTGCGTGGCACCGGCATCCACCGCCGTTCTCGCGACGCATCACTGCGGGAACTGCAATGCGTTGTCATGATCACGTTATCGAGTTCCCAGATCGGATACCGCAACGGTTTGCGTTCGGGATCTTCCGGTATGGGATAATCGTACCAGACGTCGATAAAGGCGCCACCGATCTGTCTGTCCCACAACGCGTTGTAGAGGTCCTCCTCCGCAACCACCGGCGCGCGACCCACGTTGATCAATAAGGCGTCCCCTCTCATAAGATTGAACTTCGCCGCATCGAACAAACCGCGTGTCTCCGGCGCGGTCGGGAGGGTCGTCAGCACATGGTCGTTTTCACGCAAGAGGCCATCGAAGCCGTCTAGTCCCTCCAATCGTTCAAGCGGCGGCGGCGCCTCACCGGGCGTTCTATTGACGGCAATGATACGCATGCCGAACGCCGCCGCCCGCGCGGCGACCGCCGTAACAATATGGCCGTAGCCGACGATGCCCAGGGTCTTGCCCAAAAGCTTCCCATGACTTGGTCTGATGCCCGGCTTCCGGTCCTGCCAGCCACGATCGCGAAATTCCCGGTCGTAGCGCGACAAACGAATTTCCCACTCCAGCATTCCAGCCAGGACAAACACAGCGATGGCCACTGCTTGACCATAGGTATTGAAAAAGCGTGCAGCCCCTCGGCAGACCCTCCGGTTGGATGAACTCATACCCGGTAAACGGGACCTGATTGAGTTTAAGGTCGGGAACGGCAGGCCACGCTCCCTTGATGCGGCCGCCGACCATCGCATCGACCTCCGTAATCAACCCCGCAAACCGATCGAACGGTTCGTCTTCGGTCCAGGTTTCAATCGCCCAATCAGTGGTCAATTGCGCAGCCAACCATTCCGCGTGCGGCTCCGACATATGTCCCGCAAGCAGCACTTTCATCCGGTCACTAAGGTCACGACCCCTCGAACCTTTTAAAGGCTTCCGCAAAATCGGGATGCCACCGTGACAAGAGCGGTCGGTCGTCAGCGATATCTCCCGCAGCCCTTAGAATGCGTCGCCGGTCTTCCGCGGAATTGACTTCGTCATCGGGGCACAGGATATAAAAATGCCTCTCCCCGAAGGCGGTCATCATGAAGTCCACGACCTGATCGGGCAGCCATGCCCCCTCTTGATGCATACGGGTACCAGTCGTCGTCCATCCTAAGATCAATATGTGCGCGGAAACCCTGCAAACAGCGACGTTTCGCAGCTCATGCTGCAGACTCTTTGTGTATTTGATCACCGCGGCCTTCGCCATGTTGTCGGCGGGCTTATTGCCGGGTGGATTGGTAATCCCCTGTTTCGAGCCAACATTGACGATTAATGACGGCTCCGGTTGCCGGATCATTCCCGGCGCGAAGGCGATGACGCCGTTAACAACACCCATCACATTTACGGCGACAGTGCGGTTCCAGGCTTCCGGATTCTCCCAGGGGCGAGCGTCGATGCGCGTGACCGCATTGTTCATCAACAACGCGGGATCTCCGAACCGTGACCGGACTTCGTCCGCGAGCCTATTCATCGACTCGAGCGATCCCACATCCGCGGAGTAGACCATTACGGCCGCGTCATCGATGGCGACCAAACGGACCTCCTGCGCAGCCGCGTCGAGGGCAAACTCGGTAATGTCGCTGAGACAGACATTCATCACCGCGGCTGCCAGACGTTTGCACGTCGCAAGCCCGATCCCGCTCGCGGCACCGATTACAACAGCCGTCCGGCCGGACGACAATGCTGGATGGACCATTAAACTTCCTTTTCCTAATGGCGACGGCCGGGTCGCGGGATGCGACGGAAAACCTACCTTTAAGGTGCAAGCAACCCAATGCCGACAGATCGGGGACCAGGATCATGTTTTTTGTACAGATTACAGACACGCATATCGAAGCGCCTGGCGATCTGGCCTACGGCCGGTTCGACACCGCCCAGAACCTCCGCGCTGCGGTCGAAGCCATCAATAACATGCAACCGGCACCTGACCTTGTCCTGCATACCGGTGACATCGCCCACCACGGATCAAGTGAGCGGTATCGCTATTTTATCGAAATTGTCGCCGACCTTAAGCTGCCATTATTCGCCGTGCCCGGAAATCACGACAATCGCGGCCGTTTCCGCGAGGCCTTTAAGGACACGGATTGGATGCCCGATGACGGAACGTTCTTGCACTACGTGATCGAAGACCATGACGTCCGTGTAATTTGCTGCGATTCCGTGCTCGAGGGCCGGGTCCAAGGCGGTTTTTGTAGCGAAAGACTTTCCTGGATTGACGATCAACTCAGCGCAGCATCGGACAAACCAACCATTGTCGCACTGCATCATCCGCCGTTTGGGTCGGGGATGAGCGGCTCTACTAGTAACGGACTCGTCGAAGGCGGCTCTGCGTTCGCTGCGATCCTGCGTCGGCATAGCCAGGTCGTGCGAGTCATCGCGGGTCACGCGCATCGCCCGTTTACCTGCGCGTTCGGGGGCACAATCGGCTATGCGGCGCCGACGACCTGCTATCCATTCGCCCTAGAGATGGGCTCGGAGAAAATCCTGTCGATCATCGACGAACCTCCGGCCATCTCTGTCCACCTATGGATGGAAGATACCGGAGTCGGAGAGCCTGGATTGGTGACCCATACCTTGCCGATAGGCGATTGGGGGGAGCCGACGATACTGCTGCGCGACGGCAAGCGCGTATTACCAGCGACCTAAACATCCGGCGGTGTATCCGGATGGTTTCCCGGACTGGGGTCGAGACCCGCATCGATCCAGGCAACAATGGGTTCCGGCAGCGCTCGATCTCGCAGCGCAACACCGTCGCCCGGCAGATACCCTGCAAAAATAAAATTAGCGACCAAAGCAATAGCGTAAACATTCGCTTTGCCATCGACGTCCCTGGGTCTTAATCCCGGCGCTACATAGAGAAAAAAGCCCGGGTTCCGAATTCGATTCGACTCAGGGTTAGGCATGGTAAACGCTTGCCCGAGATCGCAAAATACCTCCGACCGTTCTCTTCCAAGAGCATGTTCTGCAGCTTGATATCCTGGTACACAGCCCCGCGGCGCCGGAGTGTTTATACACCCTGCAGAACATCGCGCAGGATCGACAGTGCGGGTTCGGCCGTTAGAGGCTCCGCCACCTTACGCGGAAAATGATCACTCCATAATCGGCTCGCGAACGTACCTGCATATAGGGGAATCGTAAAAATAAGGGAGGTTGTCTGAGGTGCGGGCGCGTTCACGACTGGTTTCACTTGCGTAGGACGGGCCGCATGGGAGAGGAACGCATGTGTTCCAACTGCCGGCGAGGCGACCGGCGACGAGGCGAGACGCATCAATCGTATTCGCATTCTCTTGGATCAATGCCGACAGATAGGCGCAAATCGCCTCGTTATCGATCACGAGGATCAGCGGCCTAACATGCGAACTATCATTTATATCCGCACTATATCAACGTTTTCTGAGCGGAAAGTGAAGCACCGCACAAGCGTGAGGGTTTTCTATTCCGTTGAAGACCGCAACAGGGGCAGAACGTTCTCGCCGAGCAGACGGATGGTGCGCTGAACAAGCCCCTGTTCCATACCCAGCCACTGAACCCGCGCAACAAGGCGGGTAAAGTGCGTAGCCTCGCGTAAGGCAAGCAATTGTTCAGCACATTCTTCCGGTGAACCGATAATAACCCGCCCGGCAATCAATTCCTCCAGATCCAATTGTTCTTTGTCGGCACCGACGGGTCCTGTAAAGAGACCCCATTGCCCGAAAATCTTGTAGCTCGCTTCGAGAAAAGGGCCCGCATCGCGAAGTGCCGTGGCTCGATCCTCGGCCACAACAATATTCCGCAAGAGGGGGAATGCGTTGGGACGCGGCTTGCCTAGCTCCGCGAGGCGGTCCTGGAAGACACCGGCCTGTTTGGTGATTACATCACCGACAAGATGGGACGACGCTACCCAACTGTCGCCGAGAGACGTATCAGCAAGATCCGCCGCGCGCGCTACCGCTTTAGCGACACTGCCGCCATACCACATCGCCGGTCGCGGACGCTGCACCGGCTTAAGGGAAAGCTTGAGGCCTTCCGCATTGAAGTGTTGCCCCTTGAAGTCTACCTCGTCTTCCGAAAACAAGCGCTGGATCAAGGTCAGACTTTCGACGTAACGGGAAATACGCCGCTTATAGTCGAGGTCCAAAATCTTGAACTCGCCCTCAGTCCAGCCCGGTGCGACGCCGAGGATCAGCCGACCTCCGGAAACGACATCAAGATAGGCCGCCTGTTGGGCCACATGCAGTGGATGAAACAGAGGCAATATCAACATGCTCGTCGCAAGTGACATCCCTTCTGCGACAGGTGCCAGACTGGTCAGAAGTTCCAGTGGCGGGAACCATGCCGACGAACCATAAGACAGATGCATGCCGACAGCGACGCCATCGAAACCGACGTCTCGCGCGGCGCGCACCTGATCCGCGTGTTCGGCAAACCGATGCGTCAGGTCATCACCGTGTTCATGTTCGGCATTGATGAACAACGTCAAATCCATCGCGGAATTCCCATGTGTTGGACGTGGACTCGCATGCCGCGTGGCGCCGCAGCCGCAGCCGCCGACGGCGAAAAAGCACTGTCAAATCATTCAGCGGCTTCAGCCGTCCCCTCAGGCGCGTCGACGATCTCAGTTTTGAAATTCGCCGGCGAGACAATTTCCAATACCTGGAAATCCTCCGAGCAGGCAATTTCGCGATGCCTGATACCAGGCCGTTGATTGATGACATCGCCCTTTTGAAGGCGGCGAACGCCTTCTCCCTCGTATTCGAACTCGGCCCACCCCTCGAGCACCATCACAAACTGGAAATCGCAGTGATGCACATGCCAATGCTGAACTTCGTCAGGGTCGGGCGAGCCCTTCGAGCGGACGATATGGGCGATATAATCGCCGTTCGTCGAGCTCTTTATGCCAAGGTCCCGATACTCGAAAATTTCGCGCAGCCCCTGTGTCCACACGGCCTCAGAAGCAAGGTTATGTTCGAATTTCCAGTCTTCCGTCGCCATACTCGTCTCTCCCTGGATGCTTGACGATAAACTCTATAGCCGAACCCGCTAATCGCTAGTCGTTCTGCTTGAACCATGCGCGTCGCGCCTCGATGTTTTCGCGATGCCAGGCGCCAGCCGTAATCTCCAGGTCGGCCTAGCCAAACTCATTGAGCGCCTCGAAGATATAGCCACCGTAACGCTTTTTCGGCGGATTGAGATGCCACGCATCCATCACTATACCCGCAAGACCAGAAGCCTTGCTTGCTCAGCACACATGGGACAGAATTCCAACGAAGTATAACAGTAAGCCCCTTCGAGTTGCGTCGCCCCCAACTTCCATCAAGCGTCGCAGATAGCAACCAATTCAGTGTGGGCCATCGCGTCGTTGTCGCTTGTCGGACGGTTTTAGCCGACGCCAATGACTTCACCATAATGCAGCTTACCTCGCCGTAACGCCCAAGAGCCACGGGGATGTCAAATTCACTCAATTAATGTCGCCATATGACCTGGCCTTATTGGCGTCCGGTCAACTCAACGAAGTCCAGCTGTGTTTCTTCTGGTATCCCGACTTGAACGCCTTGATTTTTCCGTCAAATTCCATCGTGAGGCCAACGTCGTCGAGGCCGTTCAGGAGGCGGTGTTTGTCGAAAGCGTTGATCTCAAAACTGTACGTCCTCTGGTCGGGCCCCGTGACACTCTGAGAATCGAGATCGATAGCGATTTCGGCGCCCGGGCTTTCCCGCAACTGCTCGCGTAGTTTCGCACATACCTCTTCCGGCAACCGAACGGGCAAAACACCGTTCTTGATGCAATTGTTGTAGTGGATATCTGCGATGCTGGGCGCGATTACCGAGCGAACGCCGTTCGCGTCGAGGGCGGTCACAGCGTTTTCCCGAGACGATCCGCACCCCCAATTGACGTCCGCGACAAAAATCCGCCCTTCCCGGTACGGCGGTGTGTTGTAAACGAAATCTTTCTCGGAACCATCTTCGTTGAAGCGCAGATCGTGGAACAGAAACCGTGAATACTCCGGATCATTCTTGCCCCGACGTAGGAACCGCGCAGGAATAATCTGGTCGGTATCGCAATTGGCAATGTCGATCGGAACGGCGACGGACGCGAATATCTTGAAGGGTTCCATGACTACGAGTTCTCCATGAGCTTGCGGACGTCGGTGAAATGCCCGGTCACGGAAGCCGCAGCAGCCATCGCCGGACTTACTAGATGCGTGCGGCTGCCAAGGCCCTGACGCCCTCTAAAGTTACGGTTGCTGGTCGATGCCGATCGTTCGCCCGGCGCCAGCATGTCACCATTCATGGCGACGCACATCGAGCATCCAGGCTCGCGCCATTCCATGCCAGCATCGGTGAAGACCTTGTCAAGCCCTTCGGCCTCTGCCTGATTCTTGACGATCCCGGAGCCCGGTACGATCAAGGTACGAACCTGCGCGCGGCGGCCCTTCGCCACCGCGGCGGCGGCCCGCATATCCTCGATACGGCTGTTCGTACAAGCGCCGACGAAAACCGTATCGACCTTGATGTCCGAAATCGCCATGCCGGGCTTCAAGTCCATATATTCGAGCGCCGCCTCCATGTCGGCACGCACCATAGGATCGCTTTCGTTTGTGGGATCGGGGATCCTCTCATCTATTGGCAGCGCCCATTGCGGACTATTGCCCCAAGTCACCATGGGCGCGATGGCGTCGCCGTCGAGAATCACTTCATTGTCGTAGACCGCGTCCGGATCGGACGGCAGCGTCCGCCAATAGGCGGCCGCCTTTTCCCATTCCGCACCACTCGGGGAATGCGGCCGGCCCTTACAGTACTCGATCGTCTTCTCGTCCGGCGCTATGATGCCCGACCGCGCCCCTGCCTCGATCGCCATGTTGCAAACCGTCATGCGGCCTTCCGTGGACATTGCCTCAATGGCACTTCCCGCGAACTCGATCGCATAGCCGGTGCCGCCGGCAGCGCTGATCTCCCGAATGATTGCCAGAATGACGTCTTTCCCGCTTATCCCAAAGCCAATTTTCCCCGTAATTTCGATGCGCATCTGCCGCGGTTTGCGTTGCCACAGGGTTTGCGTTGCCATCACATGATTGACCTCGGTCGAGCCGATCCCGAACGAAATGCAGCCAAGCGCACCATGCGTGGAGGTATGGGAATCTCCACACACCAGAATCAGACCCGGCAAGGTGATGCCCTGTTCGGGTCCGACCACGTGGACGATGCCGTGCCGGTCATCAGTCATCGAATAGTGAGTGAAACCCATCTCATCGGCGGCGGCCGCCAGAACTTCGACCGCTTCACGCATCTCCCCAGGCGGAATGTCATCAATCGTCTTCGCCGTGGTCGGAACACTATGGTCCGGCACACCGAACAACTTGTCCGGCTCTCGGAGAGACAAGCCCTGAGCCTTCAACGCGCCGAAAGTCCGGAAGTGCAGATCGTGGGTCAAGTGGCGGTCTATATAAAGCAGGACATCGCCATCCTCGCGCTCGACGATGACGTGCTCATCCCAGATTTTCTCAAAAAGCGTCTTGCCCATCGTGCAATACCTCCCTTTTGACGATATGCCGCTGTCCAGAACGCGGCGGGCGCTTAGGTAGATACATAGTTGCAGTAAGTAAACCTCAACGGAATTTTTATCGGACCGGAATAAAGGGGAGAGATAAAGATGTCGCTGACGCTGAAGGAAGCAAACAAAGTTATTGCAGGTGCAATCGCAAAAGCGGAAGAGATCGGTGCGAAAATGAATATCGCGGTCTGCGATTCAGGCGGCCGACTTCTTGTATTCCAGCGGATGGACGGCGCCATGTGGGCCGGCAGCTATGGCAGCCAGGGCAAGGCTGTGGCCTCCGCAGCCTTCGGACGACCCAGTGGCGATCTGACGGAACGCGCGAACCACCCGACACTGCGCGGCATCGCCGAGGCAGAAGGCCACCACATGTTTTACGGCCAGGGCGCCGTGCCAATCTTCCGCGATGGTGTCCTGTTGGGCGCTTGTGGTGTCGGCGGCGGCACGGCTCAGGAAGACGAAGATTGCGCGCAAGCGGGTGCAGACTGCCTGTAGAGAGTCGGTCTCCCCCGACCCCTGATCTGGGATAGATTATGGTCTTGGGGGCTTGGGAGGAATTGTGACATGGACGGTTTGAAGGATCGCGTGGTCGTCTTGACCGGGGTCGGTCGTCCGCGCGGTATCGGTCGGGCGGCAGCTTTGCGCTTTGCTGCGGAGGGCACGAAACTGGTGTTAGCGGACCTAGGGACCCGAGATGGTGCTATTGGCGATATCGAAGGGATTTCGCCCGACCTCGACGCCGTGGCGGAGGACGTAAGGTCGGCCGGCGGTGAAGCCATCGCGGTCGCAACGGATGTCAGCAAGGAAGCCGATGTCGAGCGCCTGATCGCACGAACCATCGATGCCTATGGCCGTCTCGATTCGATGGTCGCCAATGCAGCAATTCTCGCTGGCAAAGGCTACCCCCTCGATATCTCGCTTGGCACATTCATGCGCATACAAGAGGTGAACGTTGCAGGTGTCTTCCTGTGCTTGCGCGAGGCGGTGCGCCAGATGCTAAAGCAGGGCGACGGCGGCAGCATCGTGACCGTCGGCTCGCGCGCGTCGCGACGCGGCGATGCCAACATTGCAGCCTATTCTGCATCCAAGTTCGGCGTGCTTGGCCTTAGCCAGAGTTTCGCCATGGCCTACGCCAAAGACGGCATCCGCGTCAATTGTGTCTGCCCGGGAGCAGTCGATACGGAAATGTATGTTCGGCAGACTAACGACTTCGCCGCTCGGGAAGATGTCGACATCGATACCGCGAAACGCATGATGGGCGACGCTATCCCGCTTGGACGTCTGACGAATGGCGATGATGTGGCCAAGGCAATTGTTTGGATGGCAAGTGACGAAACAAGCCATGTCACCGGTCAAGCTTTCAACGTTAACGGCGGATCTTGGATGAATTAGCACCGATGAATGGCGTTCTGGGACTTGGCAAGCATTGGTCCGGGTCTAGGAAACTACACAGCAAAAAGTCGCAAGGAGAGACAAATGTCTCCAAAGCAGAACGGGGATTACGACGTCATTGTAGTTGGCGCGGGCCTTGCCGGTCTCTACGCGCTCCATAAGCTGCGCGGCCTCGGATATAGCGTAAAGGTCTTCGAAGCGGGCGATGGCGTTGGCGGCACGTGGTTCTGGAACCGCTATCCGGGGGCACGCTGCGACGTCGAAAGCATGGAATATTCCTATTCCTTCGACCCTGAATTGGAACAGGAATGGGATTGGCCAGATAAGTACGCCAAACAGTCCGATATTCTGAAATATGTGAACTACGTCGCCGAGCGATTCGACCTGATGCGCGATATCCAACTTGAGACACGCATCAAATCGGCGGTCTTCAACACAGATACCAATCTCTGGAATATCGAAACCGATGCGGGCGAGACTACGTCGGCACAATTTTGCATCATGGCGGTCGGCAATCTGTCAACACCGCGCGTCCCCGACTTCAAGGGAATCGAAAGCTTTCAAGGAGATTGGTATCACAGTGGCCTCTGGCCGAACGATGGCGTCAACTTCAGCGGAAAGCGGGTCGGCATCATCGGTACCGGATCGACCGGCATCCAGATCATTCCGCATGTTGCCCAGCAGGCGAAGCACCTGACTGTCTTCCAGCGCACCGCCAATTACAGCCTCCCGGCACGCAACGGCCCGCTGTCCAACGAAGATCGATCGGCTCACAAGGCCAAATACCGCCATCTTCGCGAGCAAGCCTATTTCACGCCTTTCGGCATTGCCGGATATCCGCCGCCAACCAAAGGCGCGGTCGAAGCAACGCCCGAAGAACGCGAGGAGAAGTATCATCAGAAATGGGCCGAAGGCGGCACTATCAGCTACCTCTTCTCCTACAACGATCTGCTTTTGAGTGAAGACTCCAACAAAACGGCGTCGGATTTTGTCCGCGATCGCATTCGCGAGATCGTAAATGACCCTGAGACAGCGGAAACTTTGTGTCCGAACGATCATCCCATCGGCACAAAGCGTATCTGTCTGGATAGCGGGTATTATGAGACCTTCAACCGCGACAACATCAGTCTAGTAAATGTCCGCAAGGCCCCGGTCGAGGAGATTACACCGGCGGGCCTGCGCACAACAGAATCGGAGTACGAACTGGACGCCATCATTTTCGCCACCGGTTTCGATGCCATGACCGGCGCCATCCTCGAAATGGACGTCCGAACCTCAGACGGGTTCGCGATGAAGGAGAAGTGGAAAGACGGTCCGCGCACCTATCTTGGCATCATGGTCGCCGGTTTCCCGAATATGTTCGTAATCACCGGTCCCGGTAGCCCGGGCGTGAAGTCCCAGATGATCCTTTCCATTGAGCAGCACACCGACTGGATCGCGGACTGCCTTGAGAATATGCGTGCCAAGGGTCTGTCGCGCGCCGATGCTCAACCCGATGCGGAAGACAAGTGGGTTCAGCATGTGAACGAGGTGGCCGATTCGACCCTCTATCCACAAGCGAATTCCTGGTATGTCGGCGCGAATATACCGGGCAAACCACGGGTCTTCATGCCCTATGTCGGCGGTGTCGAAGCCTACAAAAAGATTTGTGACAGTGTTGCCGCGGAGGACTACGACGGGATCAACCTCAGCTGACCGCTTATTCATACCCGTATCGTTTGAGAAAT
Organism: uncultured Alphaproteobacteria bacterium; assembly: GCA_964012455.1. GTDB lineage: Bacteria > Pseudomonadota > Alphaproteobacteria > UBA8366 > UBA8366 > UBA6544. The sequence continues at coordinate 7,610 of CAXGSZ010000002.1, read as the reverse complement.
AAGCCCGATATCTTCTCGACGATGGCGATTTCGTCCGAGCTTGGTTCCGATTTGTAACGGCCCGCCGCATCGGCGGCGACCAATTTACTACAGAACTCCGCACCGAACGCCGATCCGTCATCGCAGGATGACACGGTTTACTCCAACGCACTGTAAAGGGAGAGACCGGTCCACAACAAAAGTTGATGGATCATCTCTTCGGGTTCGTGCAAAAGACCCTCGAAACGGACAACGCAATAACGGTCATGCTTATTCAAAAAATAAAATCGGCAAGCGGCGCAAAGTATCCGAGAAAACATGCGAGAGTTTTCCGGCCGTCGCACCTTCAGCATTTACGATCGGTTTGACGCCGTGTCCCGCTACCCGAGGCACCACACGGCGCATGGAAACCACACCAACAAATTATCATCGGTGAGCACCAAAACCGATTTGAATTCAATACCTTCGCTCGAATTCATCCACAGATCCTCGACCGCCGACGCCCAGCCGATTGAAACAGCTCGAACCGACGGGGTCGAGCGCCATATCAATCTACACAGAACAGCCGCGAGACTGAACGGAAGTGGGATTATGAGCGAAAGAATTCGCGTCGAGCGATCAGGCCCGATCAAAAAGATCACATTGACCAGACCAGAAAAACGAAATGCGATGGACACCGCGATGCTGAATGCACTTCACGCGGCGTTTACCGAGGAACCTGAACCGGACGACCGGTTGATCGTTCTCCGCGCGGAGGGCTCCACTTACTGTGCCGGTGTCGACCTCAAGGAACGTCTCGCGTTCGGGACAACATCCAACGAGAGTCCTGTCGAGCGTGTCTTTCATGCAATGGAGCATCATCCCCTCCCAATAGTTACGGTAGTCGAGGGCGCGGCCATTGCCGGCGGCTGCGAACTGGCGCTGCATTGCGAGTTTATCATCGCCTCCGAGGACGCACGCTTCGGTATGTCGCTGGCGCAAGTTGGCCTTGCACCCACCTGGTTCCTGGCGAAGAAACTGATGGAAGTTGCCGGCCCGGTCGGGACGCGGGAAATCCTGCTTCTCGGCGACCCGCTGACGGCACGCTGGATGCACGACCGCGGATTAATCGCACGGGTCGCACCGGAGAACGACCTGGAGGCCGAGGTTGCGAAGATCGTGGGCCGCCTTGCCGACAATGCCCCCCTTTCGCTTCGGGCTATGAAAGCGATGATTGTCCGCCAGTTGGCATTCCGAGACGGCGTCTCGCATCACGACATTGATGCCCTCGTGCAAACTGCACGCAAGAGCAAAGATTCGAAGGAAGGCATGTCGGCTCGGCTCGAAAAGCGGCAGCCGAACTTCACAGGAACCTAAGGAAATAAAAGACAATGCCCGTACGCATGGACAAATCATGGACGCCACTCGAAGAAGCCTCACTGACGACGGTAGCGGCCCATCTCGGCGTCTATCAGTTGGCGAACGATGAGGGCGAGATCGTCTATATCGGCGTGGCTAATGCCCGAACCTTGTTCGGCATCAAGGGTGAACTGCGCAAGGCCATAGCTGATCCACCGGCAAGTGCCACGCAGTTCCGCTACGAGGTCAACATGGCTTACCGGACGCGGCACGCGGAACTTCTGCAGGCCTACATGCACGACTACGGGGAGCTTCCCGTGGCTAATACGGACATTGATCCCCGGATGCTCGGCCGGTTGCGGCCCGCCGGTTGAGGAAGGAAGGAAATCAAAAATGGATTTGGCCCTGAGTGACGAGCAGCGGATCATTGTTGATATGGTGCGGCGATTCGTGCGAGAGGAAATCGTCCCCCTTGAAGACACTCTCGATCCGGATGCCGACGAGGTCCCGCCCGAAAAACTGGCGGAGCTGGTGGACAAGACTAAAGAGATGGGCCTCCACGGGCTCGACACGCCGCCCGAATACGGCGGACCGGAGATCGATCTCGTCACCCGGTGCCTGATTGCTATCGAGTGCAGCCAGCATCGGGCCGGCCTGTACGCGCCCTGCTACTACGCTTTCGGTGGCGCGCGGCAGGCGCAACTGTTCGAAGCAACGGACGCACAAAAGGAAAAATATCTGTACCCGATGCTGAATGGTAAAAAGAAGGTCTTCTTCGGCCTTTCGGAACCGTCGGGCGGCAGCGATCCCGGTCGCGCCATCCAGACCCGAGCTGTGCGCGACGGCGATCATTGGGTCCTAAACGGGACGAAGCTTTGGATCAGTGGTGCCGACCGAGCCGATTACGGCCTCCTGTTCGCCCGCACCGGCGGACCGGGCCGAAGCGGTGTCACCGCCTTTATCGTCGAGACCGAATGGGAAGGCTTTAACGTACGGCGCGTCGTCCATACGCTGCGCTCCGCTAAGTATGCGACGGAAATTCAACTCGAGGACCTGCGCGTTCCGCATGAGAATATCCTCGGCGAGGAGGGCGGTGGCTTCGCCATCGCGAACGACCGTCTGGCGCGCCAGCGCGTACCCTACTCGGCAGAATGCCTCGGCATCGCCATAAAGGCGCACGAAATGGCAGTCGAGTACTCAAAGATCCGAGAGACTTTCGGAGCCCCACTCGCTCACCGACAAGGCATCCAGTGGATGCTGGTCGAGAATGAAATCGATATCCGGGCCGCCAAACTTCTTATCTTCGACGCAGCGGCGAAGGCCGACCGCAGCGAACCATTCCGGACCGAATCCGCAATCGCAAAACTCGTTGCGAGCGAGAATAGCTTCAAAGTCGTGGATCGGTCGATGCAGATTCATGGTGGCCTCGGCGTTGCCAAGGACCTGCCGCTCGAGCGGTGGTTTCGTGAGATGCGCATCCGCCGCGTCGGCGAGGGTCCGAGCGAAGTGCAGAAACATGTTATCGCCCGCGACATATTAAACGAATCGCTTCGGTAATAATGCGAATATAAGGACATGACCGACGAATCCCGCTGGCCACTCGAAGGCGTCAAGGTTCTCGACCTCGGACAAATCTACAACGGCCCCTATGCCGGATTTCTCCTGGCACATGCCGGCGCTGACGTTGTCAAGGTCGAACCCCTTGGCGGAGAGGTGTTGCGCCGACGTGGCGGAGGACTGGGAACACCCTTCTCGCTAACGATGTTGAACACAAAAAAGCGCGGCCTTTCCATCGATCTGAAGAATCCGGAAGGCAAGCAGCTGTTACTGGACCTCGTGCGCGAGGCGGATGTCCTATTGGAAAACTTCGCGCCGGGTGCGATGGCACGCCTCGGTCTCGACGCGGAATATCTGCTGGAAATCAACCCAAGCCTAATTTACGGCTCTAGCTCGGGATACGGGCTATCGGGCCCCGACCGCGACAATCTCGCAATGGACCTGACGGTGCAGGCGATCGGCGGCGTCATGAGTATCAACGGACCGGAAGACGGACCGCCCCTGAAGGCGGGGCTCGCGGTCTGTGACTTCGCGGGCGGCGTACATCTCTATGCGGCGATCATGACTGCGCTCTTCGAGCGTTCGATCACCGGCAAAGGGAGGGTCGTCGAAGTTGCTATGCAGGAAGCTGTCTATCCTATCCTGACCAGCAACATCGCCAGCATGCAACGACGCGGATGGACGCACCCACCGCGACGGGGCAACAAGCACCCGACGAACGGCTCGGCCCCGTACAATGTCTATCAATGTGCCGATGGTCATATCGCCATCATCTGCGTCCAAGAGGCGCACTGGCTAAACCTGTGCGACCTTATGGCCCGCGCCGACCTGAAGGGGGATCCGCGCTTCAAGACACAGGCAATTCGCGCAGAGAATGAAGACCTGGTCGACGAAGCTGTAGAGGCCTGGACACGCACCCTGCCAAAGGCAGAAGCGGCGCGTCTAATGCGTGAGAACCGCGTGCCGGCCGCACAGGTCCGCAACCTGGAAGAAGTAACGTCCGACCCGCACATGCACGAACGCGGCATGCTGCATAACATCGATCATCCAACCATGGGACAGGTTGTCGTGCCGACGAGCCCGCTGCGCTTTCATGGCAGCCCGGCGCCTTCCGTCACATTGGAGCCGGGTGTCGGCGAACATACGGAAGATGTTCTCCGCGAATGGCTAGGCATGAGCGACGATGCGATCACTTCGCTCAGAAGGGCGGAAGCGGTCGAGTAAACGTGGCAGCATCCACAGGCCTCAGTTGTCGAACCAAGCGCGCCAAGCATCCCACGCGGTAATACGAGCCGCCATCATGACGTAGCCGTCCGCGTTGGGGTGCAGACCGTCCGACGCGCGAAGGCTGGCGTCCCAATCTGGGTCGTCCGCAAGGGCGCCATAGAGATCGAGATAAGGCACATCGATTTCGTCCGCCTTCGCCGCATATGCACGCCCATATTCCTCGATCCGTTCGTTGCGGAAGTCGTAGACGACACCGGGTAGCCGGTCGATAGGCATCATATTTTCGACCACAGGCGTGGGTCCTATCCAAAGCGCCGGTCCGACCACCTTCGCTGCGTTGATCATTATCGAAATGCGATCGAGCGATTCGTCGAGTGGTACACGCAGACCATCCGTCGTCGCCGTTTTCTCGTGCGCGCTGTCATTGATACCGATCGCCCAAAGCGTCCCACAGTTCATCTCGGGTTTCAGGCGCGACAGCACTTCGGTTTCCCATCGGCCCTCGACCAGAGCCGAGGTGTCCGCCCGGATGCCGAGATTGTAGACCGTGACGTCATGACCCTTGGCGGCTTCTGCCTGGCCGACGCGGTAGGTCCAGCCGAGAAGCGTCTCGTCCCCAGTGCCGTGGGTGATGCTGTCTCCCACGAAGCCAATACGAATCTGGACCATCATTTCTCCCAATATATCTTCGCGTTAAGATAGTCGCGGATTACGAACTGGCCATGGCCAAGGTACAAATACCTATGCTTGCCGCCGCCTGGGTTGGGTCGATAATCGGAATGCCCAATTCCTTTTCCCGAGACGCGCGATGACGAGCCATTCCGGTGCAGCCCACGATGAGTACATCTGCAACATCATCATCACGCAATGTTCGTCCCACGTCCGCCATGCACACGAAGGAGACGGCACCACCCTCGACCTCGGCGACGGAAAGAGCGATCGGACGGTCACCGGCGCACTACTGATGGAGCAATCGCTTCCGCATGTGCCGGGTATGGCGGCCGATTGAATTCTGAAGGATGGAGATTATTCCAAACTGTCCGTCGCGCGCGAGCGCCGTTGAAATCACACATCCCGCAATTTTGAAAACCGGGCGCTTATAAGGTGCTGCCGGTATCATTTGAGGTAGTATCATTTAATCTCTCGTGCCCGCCGAAAGAGCGTCGAAACATGGGGCTCACCATTGATTGTATCAATTCAGGGACCGGCGACGCTATTATCATGTGGTTCCATCTGGACGTTGGTGGCAACGAGAGACTGTCAACTCGGGAACTTCATTACGAAATCCATTGGAAGCAATACATGTAGTTTCTATTGGAGAGCACTATTATCAACGCTGGAAAAAATTGAACTAAACAATTGAGCATACGGATTACTATTCCCGCTTCACTCCCATGCAGTAGTGATCAAAAAGCGACAATCAATCGCCAAGAAAATTGGCGACATTAGGCGTTTCGGGCCACCTCAGACGAGAAACAGATCCTTGTCGTTCCTTAGAAGATCGTAGGCGCGCCGGTTTGTTGGCGTATGCTCGATCACCTTCTCCTCGAACCGCTCGATCCAGACGAATAACTCGTCCACACGCGCTTCCTCGTGCTCGTCGGTAAGGTCGTCGACCTGGACACCGAATCCCATATTGTCGATGCGCTTCTGATGCCGATGTACGGATTCCGTATCGCCCCTCGCACGCGCGAACTCGACCTCCTTCTTGATGAAGTCTTTCTGGTTCTTGAGAACGTAGACGATAGCCTGCTCAACCGACTCAAACGACATTTCCGACACCTCCCTGCTGTAGCCCGAGAGTTAGCTGAACTCCCGCCGAAAGACAAATGCGCTACCGGCGCCCCTACAATCGCGACAGCCTCGGCGTCCAACCGCCGATCAGCACCTCGCCCGGACATTCGGGCAGTGCCAGATGCGTAAGACCGAGCTCATCCAACAGGGCCCAAGCGAGGCAGATATTCGAGCAGAGGAAAGGCTTCCCTGTCCGTTTGGTCAGGGGCGCAACGGCCGGCAACGCCGCTAGTCCGGAGCCGGTGACGACAATTGCGTCCGCACGGTCCGTCTCCAGCGCCCTCGAGGCTTCCAGCATTCTGTCAACCGTCAGGCCGTAGATATTGACCGTGTCGCTGGTGTCATCCGGCATCGTCGCGACCGATACGACCTCGTATCCCTTCCGGGTCCAATAGGCCTCACTCAGTTCGGTCAGCCAGTCCGGGTAGGGACTGAAGAGCGCGAGACGCTCAACACCGAGCCGCTCAAGCGCGCGGCCGATTGCCTGAGAGGATGAAATGATCGGATAGCCGACCTTCTCTGATATAGCCGCGAGCCTCTCATCCTGGTTCACGTCTTCCAGATACGCCGTCGCAGTAAAAGAAAACCCGAACGCATCGATCTTCGCCTTGCCGTATGCACAGAGGCTAGCATCAAGATTGTCGATGTATTCGTAAAAGCGGGACCGGGCGTCATCCGCCACGCCAGTGAGGCGGGTCACCAGCATGCCGACCCCATCCGGCAACAGCGCCGAAAACTCAGCCTCGACCACTGGATTGGTCTGCGGCGGCGCAACACCGAGAAGCGCATGACGGGCGTATTGGCGATCGGGCATTAAGTCTCTCTCCAGGACTGTGGTACGCCTTTACATATAGGCCTCTAGGTCGGCAAATCCCGGGAAAGAGGGACCGCTATAGGCGCGCGAGGCGCTCGGACCAACCGCCGATCAGCGTTTCCGAAGGGACTTTTGGCGATGCGAGAGATGCAATGCCAAGCGCTTCGAGCATCGCCCAGGTAAGGCAGATATTGGAAGAGAGAATGGGCTTGGTGGTACGTTCGAAAAGTGGCCGGACCGCCGGCAATGTCGCCATCCCGGTCCCGGTGATGAGGATCACGTCGGCAGTGTCCGTATTCAGTGCCGCCGTGGCCGCCAGCAGTCCGTCCGTCGACAGTCCGTAGATAGTGACCGTATCGGAGGTGTCGTCCGGCATGCGCGCCCAGGAAACGATATCGTAGCCTTGCGCCTCCCAATAAGCGCGGCTCGCCTCGGTAAGCCAATCGGGATAAGGACTGAAGAGTGCCAAACGGCGGGCACCAAGACGCTCCAGCGCCTGGCGGATCGCCATTGCCGCCGAAATCACCGGCGCGCCGAGGCGATTCGACACAGCGGCAAGGGCCTCGCTTTCATCATTGCCGAAAAGATACGCAGTCGCCGTGCAGGCGAACCCGAACGCGTCGAGCCGCGCCTTACCGAAGGCGGACACACTGCCATCGAGATTCTCGAGGAATTGATGGAACCGTATCTTCGGATCTTCCGCCGTGCCGGTGAGCCGCGTCGTCAGCATGCCCACACCGTCCGGCCGCAAGGCAGAGAACTCCGCCTCCACGACCGGGTTCGATTGTGGCGTCGCGATTCCCAATAGGGCGTGGCGCGCGTATTTGCGGTTTGGCATCCCGCTACGTGATTAGCGCGCCACCGGTTCCCGCGCCTCGTCGAACGAGACCTTGCAGGCTCT
>CAXGSZ010000001.1:0-31251 GCA_964012455.1 uncultured Alphaproteobacteria bacterium | reverse complement strand
TTTGTCTATTCTTTCATTCTCCATTGGCTTTCATGGACACAGGCGCACCGCATTGTCGCCAGAGCACGCACAATTACATTGCTGTGATATTCTCCCAAACCGAGCGGCGAAGATGGAATTCCGACGTAAAGATTTCGATCCCGGTGCAGCAGGCCCGTTGAATGGAATCAGGGTCCTAGACATGACGCGGTTGGTCGCCGGCAACATGCTGACCCTTCAACTCGCTGACTTTGGCGCGGAAGTAATCAAACTTGAAATGCTCCCCAAAGGCGATCCGCTTCGTGCATGGAACGCAAACGGGATTCAGACGAACTGGAAAGTCTACGGCCGAAATAAAAAAAGCGTCTCGCTTAACTTCCGTGAACGTGAAGGTCTGAAATTGCTACTAAAGCTGGTTGAGACCGCTGATGTCTTCGTGGAGAACATGAAGCCCGGCCGAATTGAAGAGATGGGCATTGGACCCGATGTTTTGCTGGAACATAATCCGGAGCTCGTTATCGCCCGGGTCACCGGCTTTGGGCAGACAGGCCCTTACAGCAGCCAGGGCGGCTTCGGCACCGTCGTCGAAGCGATGTCCGGTTTTGCGGCAATGAACGGATTCGCTGACCGGGTACCCGTCCTCCCGCCGCTCGCACTTGCCGATATGATTGCCGGACTTTACGGCGCAATGGCGGTGATGATCGCGCTTCGAGAGAAGGAAGTGAATGGCGGCAAAGGGCAGGTGATCGATCTCTCTTTACTGGAACCGATATTTTCCATCTTGGGACCCCAAGCCGCTTCCTTTAAGGTAACAGGACAAGTACCGGTCCGTGCCGGCAGCGGTTCTAACACGACCTCTCCTCGCAACGCCTATGGCACAAGCGATGGCGGATATGTCGCACTATCAGGTTCAATTCAGACAATGGCAGAGCGACTTTTCCGGGTGATTGGCCGAGATGACATGAACAATGATCCGAAGTTCAAGACAAATGCCGATCGTGTCGCCAACCGTGAGGAGGTAGACGAAATTGTCGGCGGATGGATCGGCGAACGCACATTGGAGGAGGTTCTCGAAGTGTTCCGGCGTGAAGGTATCACCGGCGGACCGATCTATGACATCTCGCAAATCGTGGACGACCCCCATTTCCAGGAGCGCGAAATTATTGTCGGCCTCCCCGACGAAGAAATGGGCGTTATCCCCATGCACAACATTTTCCCAAAACTGTCCGGCACTCCAGGTACATTTCGCCGGGCAGCACCCGATCTTGGCCAGGATAACGATGAGATCCTCGGCGCGGCTGGCGTCGATGCAGATAACCTTGCCGACCTTCGATCACGCGGCATCATTTAGGAGTTTCCATCATGCCCCTCCGCGACACGGCACGACGTGCTGACCTACCTTACTGGCGATCCCTTCTCTATGTCCCAACTAATGTGCCTAAATACGTCGACAAGGCACATACTAGAGGGGCTGACGCCATCCAGCTCGACCTAGAAGATAGCGTTCCCGACTCTCAGAAGAGACAAGCGCGCAAACTGGTCCAGGAAGCAGCGGAGACAGTCTCGCAGACTGGCGCGGACGTCGTCGTGCGAATTAATCAACCGCTTCGCCATGCGGTACCGGATATTGAGGCCTGCATCTCGCCGCGCATCGCAGCCTTGGCGCTACCGAAATGTAACAGCGCCGGCCATGTAAGACTGCTCGCCGAGATGGTGGAGGAGTTGGAAGAAGAACGCGGAATGGAGGTCGGTCACACCAAGTTTTTAGCGATGGTCGAGACTGCCGAGGCATTCTTCGAGTTGAAGGAAATCGGCTCCGCCCATCCGCGTGTCGTCGCATTGAGCCTCGGTGGCGAGGACTTTGCGCTTTCGCTTCACATGGAACCAACACCCGAAACCATGCTTTATCCGAAACAGCATGCCGTCATCGCGGCACGCGCGGCTGGCGTCCTCCCATATGGTATCATCGGTACCGTCGCTGATTATTCTGACCATGACGCCTATCGGGACATGGTCCAAAAATCTGCGCGGTTCGGATTCGAAGGGGCCTCCTGCATCCATCCGGCCATCGTGCCAATGCTGAACGAAGGCTTCACACCCGACGAAAAAGACGAAGACTTGGCACGGCGCATCGTTGACGCCTGGGACAAAAACGAGGCCGTCGGACGTGGTTCCTTCGAACTCGAAGGCAAGATGATCGATGTCCCGGTCGTCTTGCGCGCGCAACGCGTCATCGACAAGTGCGACGCCATTCGTGCCAAAAACGCGAAGGGCACTTAGCTCAGCACATCCGTCTTTTTCGCAGTAATCAATTCGAAGTCGATTTCGGCGCCGATGCCTGGCGTCATTGGTGCGTGTACCAATCCGTCGGCGTCGACTTCGATTTCATTAATCACACCGTATTTTTGCGACGCATCCGGCAGGAGGACTTCGAAGTACTCGCAGTTTTTAATTCCCATAATGAGGTGCATGTTGGCGAAATTGTTGTGTGAATTCCCACCGTGATGGACCTCGTAATTCATGCGAAACCCTTCCGCGAGGTGCGCGGTTTTGAGGCATGATGTAATACCCCCCTTCACCGCCACGTCTCCCCGCAGGAAATCCGTTGCTTGCTCAGCAATCCACGGTGCATAAGAAGCGGGATGCCCGCCCGGGGCATACTCGGTCGCCATTATCGGAATATCGAGCTTTTGCCGCAGTTTGACGTAGTTCAGGATATCGTCGTCGGCCAACGGATCCTCGTACCAATAGAAGCCCAGATCTTGGATCGCGAGACCGACACGCAACGCTTCCTCGTACCGATAGGACCAGGTCGAGTCGAGCATAACGCGATAGTCATCACCGACAGCCTCTCGAACCGCCTTACAGACCTCTATATCAAACTCCCACTGCGTCGGCGGGTGAATTTTATAGGCCAACCATCCACGATCCTTTAAACCAAGCGCCTCCTCAACATAGGCTTCCGAAGTCTGATGCACGGGCGAGCTGGCGTAAGCTGGCACACTCGATCGATAGGAACCCAATAATTGATGGACGGGTAATCTCGCGACCTTTCCCGCAATATCCCAGAGCGCTACATCTACCGCACCAATTGCCCGCATAGTGGTGGAACGATAACTCTGCCAAAGGCCTTGCCACAGCCGTTCGCGATCTAGCGGATTTTGCCCCATCACGGTCGGCTTCAGATGGCGTATGAGTGAACCGGCATCGTGTTCAGCAGTTCGGCTGGCCGACCCAAGAAACGCATGTCCTTCGACACCTTCGTCGGTCTTGAGAGTGAGAAGGCCCAAATGCGAGCGCCCCTTGAACTCGCCCGTATGCCCTCCATAAATCGTCGCTGGAATATCGTCCCAGGCAAATAACGTCAGCGTCACGTCATCGATTTTCATTCTCGTCCCTTTCGAAACAACACACCGATCTCAAAAATTGACCTAGCAGGCGCCCCGCCTACAGCGAGGCTACACCACGTTGACTCGTATCTGCTGGCCCTGTAAAGAAATTTCACGTGGTGATTTGGCCCGACCGGCTTGCGGCCACGTAAAACAATTGGCTAAAAGGTCGGAGTGTTCGCAAGAGCCCCTGACCCCTCCCGGTTGGGGGATTTTCATTTGCGGCGCACCGACCGTCCGGACACTTAGGAGAATGAAATGGACGGATCATATGATTTTATTGCACAGGATTGGCAACCTCAGACCGCACTTGTCCGTGGTGGCCTTGAACGCTCACCGCATCAAGAAACATGCGAGGCGCTCTATCTGACCTCCGGTTTCGTTTACGACACCGCCGAGGAAGCGGAAGCCGCCTTCAAAGGCGACCGGAAACGCTATATTTATGGGCGTTATGGCAACCCGACCGTAGCCACCTTTGAAGAGCGACTCCGCCTCCTCGAAGGAGCGGATACGTGTCGCGCCACAGCGACTGGAATGGCGGCTTTACATGCGGCTCTCGTCTGCCAGCTATCCGCCGGGGACAAACTCGTCGCATCACGCGCGCTTTTCGGCTCTTGTAACTACATTATTAGCGAGCTGTTGCCGCGCTTCGGGGTGGAAACGCAATTTGTTGATGGGACCGATTACGATCAATGGGAAGCCGCCATAGGTGGCGACGTGACCGTCACGTTTTTTGAGAGCCCCTCCAACCCGACGCTTGAGATCATCGACATTAAGAGAGTCGCTGAACTAACCCATGCCGCCGGCGGGAAACTCGTCGTCGACAATGCGTTGGCATCACCAGTCGTGCAAAAGCCGTTGGCGCTCGGTGCCGACGTGGTTATCTATTCTGCGACCAAGCATATCGATGGTCAGGGACGGAGCCTAGGAGGCGCGATTCTCGGTGAACGTGAAATCGTTGAAGAAAAGCTCTCGAACATCCTGCGGCATACTGGCCCGTCTCTCAGCCCTTTCAATGCCTGGCTTATGTTGAAAGGCCTGGAGACACTGGATTTGCGAGTAGAGCGTCAATCCAAAAGCGCCCATCAGATCGCGGTATTCCTCATGAATCACCCGAGGATCACTAAGGTTCACTACCCGGGATTGGCAGATCATCCGGACCATGCCTTGGCTAAACAGCAGATGCGAGACGGCGGGACCGTCGTGACGTTCGAGTTCGACGGCGGTAAGCAAACGGCATTCCGTTTCATGAACGCACTCGAACTGGCAAATATTTCAAATAATCTCGGCGACTCGAAGAGCCTGGTCACCCATCCGGCGACGACGACGCACCAACGAATCGAAGATGAAGAGCGCACCCGCCTCGGTATCACCGAAAGCATGGTCCGCTTTTCAATTGGCCTCGAGGATGTCAGCGATCTAATTTCCGATATCGAACGGGCACTCACTTTTTGAAGCCGCTCACTCACTTCGGAGACGATCCATGATCAAATTGTACTACTCGCCAGGGTCTTGTGCCCTGGCGTCGCACATTGCTTTGGAGGAGGCGGGAGCGGATTACGAAGCTGTCCGGATCGACTTCGGATGGGATGAACAGAAAAAGCCAGACTTTCTTGCAATTAATCCAAAAGGGCGTGTACCAGCTCTGGTCACAGACAAAGGCACTCTGACCGAGACACCGGCCATTCTCGTCTTCATCAGCCAGACATACCCAGCGTCCAGCCTAGCCCCCATCAACGATCCCTGGGCGCTTGCGCAAGCGCAGGCATTCAACAGTTATCTGTGCGCCACGGTGCACGTCGCACACGCGCACGGTGGTCGGGGTCATCGCTGGGCCGACCAGGAAACATCCTTTGACGATATGCGTCAGAAAGTGCCGCAGACAGTCGGTGATTGTTTCACGCTTATCGAAAAAAATTATCTGAAAGGTCACTGGGTTCTCGGTGATACCTACAGCATCTGCGATATGTACCTCTACACAGTCTCCCGCTGGCTAGAGCGCGACCACGTCGACATTTCTCGTTTCCCTAAGGTCAAAGCGCAATTCGAAACCATTGAAAAACGTCCCGCGGTAGCCCGCGTACTCGAGAACCACTTTGCCGACTAGACGCGTCGTCACTTCAAGCCAGACATCGACTGGCCGATAGAGCGTGGATCGCGCGCCTTGAAGGTACCTGTATCAACAGCGGTCAGGAAACGCTGTATCAGACCGTTGAATAGTTCCGGATCCTCGAGATTGATTGCATGACCCGCATTCGGCAAAACAGCCAGCCATGAAGTAGGTATCGCGCGCTTCATCATCAGATTGGGATCAAGACAGGGTTCATCCTCGTCACCGGTCATGATGTAGGTCGGCACAGTCAGTTTCCGCATTTCGTCCTGCAGCTCATAAAGCGATGGACGCTCACCCTGTACGCCAATGAATGTATTCGCGCATCCAAGTGGCGAATGTTCGTTGAACCGGCTCACGAATGCCGCAAATCCGCGCGGGTCCTTGTTCTCTAACTGGACCCGGGTCGGACCATAGGCATAAAACTGGCTCACCGCTTCCATTCCCTGGTCGACGAATCTTTGGGCAATCTCAGCAGTTTCTTTGCGCCATTGATCGCGGTCGCCGCCGGCACCATACCCGCATCCCGCTACCACGAGCGAGTGGGCCATTCCGGGGAAATTCAAACCGAAGTGCAATGAGGCAAACCCGCCCATCGACAGGCCAATGATGTGGGCTTTTTCGATACCCAGATGCTTCAACACATCGCGCGCGTCCTGCGCCGCTCGCAATTGTGAATAAGAATCAGAACTTTCGGGCACCTCTGAAGGCGGATACCCGCGGGCGTTATATGCAATGCAGCGATAATTACGGGAGAAATAGTTGAATTGGGGCTCCCACGTCCGAAGGTCGTCGGCAAACTCATGAATGAACAGAATGGGCGTCCCTTCCCCTGCTTCCTCGAAATAAAGCTTTACACCGTCATCAGCCACCGCATTCGGCATTACCTATCTCCCCTATCTCACTGTCTTACATTCATGTTTGACGATATCCGGAAAGCGACAAGGCCTACAAATCCGGTCTCTGCTATAATTCGATACGCGCGCCCCGCATTCCTATCACAGGTCAAATGTTTCCTTTCGAACTTCCATTTCAACGCCGACACTGTCGCAATCGGGATAGACATCCGGCTTTCGCGTCGACACCCGGGCACCTAAGACTTCGTCGGGCGCTAGACACAACTCCAAAATTTCGGCACACAAGGTTTCCTGTAGGTTAAAGTGCCGATCCCCAACGATGCTACGAATGCGTTCGCGCAAGAAGTCATAATCGAGAACCGTTTCAATTCTATCTTGGCCTTTGCCGGGGCTGGCACCTTCCGCAATCTCTAATGCCACATCGATTATTATGCGTTGGGGATTCTGCCTTTCGAATTCGTGAATACCGATCGAGGCGACCACCTCATAGTCCCGTAAGAAAATCCGCCGGTTCATGTTTAATCCTTGCGAACTACTCATCAAGAAAGGCCACATCCCGCGGCAGGCGCATCAAGGATTGACCACCATCCAGAACGAGTATCTGCCCGTTATAAACTTTAGACGAAAGAATAAATCGGACGGCCTTCGCGATTTCATCCGGCGCACTGGGCTTTTCCAGTAGATTGATACGGCTCTGCTGCTCGAAGTCCGCTTCCGTTTGGTCTCCGCTAAGCGTCGTCAGCCCCGGCGCGATGCCACAGACGCGGATACGCGGCCCCAGTGCCATAGCGGCCATTTCCGTCAATCCCTTCAAACCAAATTTGCCGATCGAGTATGAGAAATAGTCCGGATTCGGACTGAAGACTTTGTTGTCCAACATATTTATGATGCATCCCTCCCGGTTATCGGGCAATGCTTCCGCAAAGGCTTTCGTAAGAAGCGCGGGCGCCCGCAGATTGACGTCCAACTGCCGCTGCCATCGCGCCGCATCCAAGTTCGTTAGCCAGTCCGGCTCGAACAGTGACGCATTGTTTATCAGACAATCGATCGGCCCCGCGAGCGCCACACAATCCGGTATCAAACGCTCCGTCGCCTTTAGGTCGGAAAGGTCGCACCGTATCGTTTCGACCTGCCCGCCACATTCGTTCAATTGGGCGGCCAAAGCCTCAGCGGCCATGCTCGAACCGTTGTAATGAGCAATAACGCGCCAGCAATCGGCCGTCAGCGCCCTGACAATGGCAGCGCCGATCCGGATCGCCCCACCCGTCACCAGGGCCGTCTTCATTAAATCTCCGTTTGTGTTGATTCAGTGAACCAGTGGCAGCCTATAAGGCTTCACAACAGACCGCAATTATTGGACAGGACTATTTCGCGCAATCGATACAGGTAGGGATAGCCGGATCCAATTCGATGCGCTTCTTTTCGATATCATCGCCGCACGTGAGGCAATAGCCGTAATCGCCATTGTCGATGCGCAACAAAGCAGCATTGATGCGCTGCATCTCGTCCTTGCGACGGCGTTCAGTCTCCAGGGACATTGCCTGCGTTTGCAAATCGTCCATACGCGAGATCCGGCCTACCGTTGTCTGATCGAGCACAACCGGGCGCGTATCGTTATGGTGCGCTTCGACCAGTCGCTCCAGCTCAGCCCTGCGCTCGATCATTTGCGTCTTAAGCGCATCGAGATCTATGTCTTTGCGGTCACTCATTGATCCGTTTAAAAAGCGCCCTTAAGGCGCCCTCTTAATTGCGAATATAACATTCTGCTCCTATAGCGGAGCTTACGACAACGGAGAATTGCACATGGCTTCTGCGCTCCCGGAGACAGGAGAAAGCGCCGCGGAACACCCGGTTACGCGTCGTCGGACCTTCGCTATCATTTCTCATCCGGATGCCGGCAAGACAACGCTGACGGAAAAACTGCTTCTCTTCGGCGGCGCAATCCAACTCGCGGGCGCAGTTAAGGCGCGTGGCGATCGCCGGCGCGCGCACTCCGACTGGATGAAGGTCGAGAAAGAGCGAGGCATCTCGGTTACCGTTTCGGTAATGACATTCGATTATGAAGAACGCACCTTCAACCTCCTCGACACACCGGGCCACGAAGACTTCAGCGAAGACACCTACCGGACGCTAACCGCGGTAGATTCCGCCGTTATGGTTTTGGACGCCGCGCGCGGCATTCAGGAACAGACACGCAAACTCTTCGAAGTGTGCCGCCTTCGCGATGTACCCATCGTCACCTTTATCAACAAAATGGACCGAGAGGCACTCGACCCATTCGACCTTATGGACGAAATCGAGCAAACGCTAGCCCTCGATGTGACGCCCGCATCGTGGCCGATCGGCATGGGCCGCAACTTCCTTGGTTGTTACGACATCCTGCGGGACCGGCTGCTTCTTACCGAACGCAGCAAGGGAGAGACAATCGACGACGGTGTGCCCTGTGAAGGCCTGGACGATCCGAAGCTTGACGAACTCTTGCCGGCAGACGTGGTCGGCAAACTCCGGGAAGAAGTTGAAATGGCGCGCGGCCTTTGTCCCGATTTCGATCTCAATGCATACCGTGAGGGTTCTCTAACTCCAGTCTATTTCGGGAGTGCCATCAATAACTTCGGCGTTCGCGAATTACTCGACGGAATTGGCACTTACGCGCCATCTCCACGCCCACAATCCACCGCGGCACGCGAAATTGCTCCCGATGAAAAGAAGGTCAGCGGGTTCGTTTTCAAGGTTCAGGCGAACATGGACGCGAAGCATCGCGACCGCATCGCCTTCGTCCGATTGTGCTCCGGAAAGTTCCGACGCGGCATGAAACTGAAGCACGTTCGGAGTGGCAAGATGCTCACCGCCCACAATCCACTTCTCTTCTTGGCACAGGACCGGGAATTGGCGGAAGAGGCCTGGGCGGGTGACATTATCGGAATTCCCAATCATGGTAACTTGAGAATCGGTGATGCCCTCACAGAGGGCGAGGAAATGTCCTTCACAGGCATACCGAGTTTCGCACCCGAATTGATGCGTAAGGTGCGGCCTGAAGATCCATTGAAAGCAAAACACTTGGGTCGTGCCCTCCTTCAGATTGCAGAAGAAGGGGCCGCCCGTGTTTTCAAGCCAGTCATGGAGACCGATTGGATTGTCGGTGTCGTCGGTTCATTGCAATTCGATGTCCTGGCAGATCGCATTCGGACGGAATACGAGATACCGGTCCGTTTCGAAGCAACGTCATTGCATACCGCGCGCTGGCTCGAGTGCGGCGACGCAAGGGAAATTAAGAAATTCCGCGATTCCGGACCGTCCGCTATCGCTGAGGATCACGATGGTGCGCCGGTCTTTCTTGCGCGTAACGCGTGGCATCTGGATACGGCTGAGAAGGAATGGCCAGATATACAATTCCTAAAGACGAAGGAACAAACTGCTTAAGCGATAGTGCCCTGGGAGAAGCAAATGGTGGACGACACGGGAAAGGGGCTCTCGCGCGGCCTCACAAACTATGGCGACAAGGACTTTTCGCTTTACCTTCGCCGCTCTTTCGCAAAAGCAATGGGGTTTTCCGGCGAGAGCCTCGAAAAACCGATAATTGGGATCGCAGATACGGCTAGTAGCTATAACAACTGCCATCGAAACGTCCCAGAACAAATTGAGGCTGTGAAGCGCGGCGTCCTTGCGGCGGGAGGCCTGCCGATGGTCTTCCCGACGATCTCACTCGCGGAGACCTTTCTGCATCCAACGAGCATGATGTACCGCAACCTCATGTCGATGGATACCGAAGAAATGATTACAGCCCAACCGATGGATGCGGTCGTGGTCATCGGCGGCTGCGACAAGACGGTACCGGCGCAGCTCATGGGCGCATTGTCAGCCAATCGACCGGCAATTCAGCTAATTACAGGACCAATGATGACGGCACGGCATGGTGGAGAACGCCTGGGCGCCTGTACTGATTGCCGACGGTTCTGGGCGATGTACCGCGCGGGTGAACTCGGCGATGAGGAAATTGTAGCTGTCGAATCGCGTCTCGCAACAACCGCGGGAACATGTCCCGTTATGGGCACCGCCAGCACGATGGCGTGTATAGCGGAAACCATGGGCATGGCGCTCCCCGGAACGGCCGCCATCCCCGCCGTGCACGCCGATCGCCTGCGCGCCGCCGAGGAGACGGGCAAACAGGCGGTTCGTATCGCCGCCGCCGGCCACTCCCCCGACAAGATCGTTACTGAAAAATCGGTTGAGAATGCCTTGCGCGTCCTGCTTGCGATCGGGGGATCGACGAACGGGATAATTCATCTCACAGCCATAGCGGGCAGGGCAGGTATCCGTATTTCACTAGACCGCCTGAACGAGATCAGCGACGAGACGCCCGTGCTCGTTAATCTGAAGCCCTCAGGCGACCATTACATGGAAGATTTCTTCTCGGGCGGTGGCCTTGGCGCGGTTTTGCGCGAGATAAGGCATCTTCTGCATCTCGACACCATGGCAGTAACCGGGGAAACGCTGGGCGAACGGTTGGAGCAGGACCTCGGCTACATCGATCCCGATATTGTTCGTCCATTTGCCGAGCCGCACTACCCACTCGGTGGTCTTGTGGCTCTATTCGGGTCGCTTGCACCAAATGGCGCCATCCTCAAACGGGCGGCCGCCGACGATGCTCTTTTTGAAAGCGAAGGACGCGCCATTGTCTTTACCTCGCCGGCTGACCTGGCAGAACGTATCGACGACCCGGACCTCGATGTCACACCGGAGGACTTTATCGTTCTCCAAAATGCTGGGCCGAAAAGCGGATATGGAATGCCCGAATGCGGATACCTTCCGATACCCGGTAAACTGGCACAGGCCGGCCTCAAAGATATGGTCCGCATTTCGGATGCCCGGATGAGTGGTACGGCCTACGGCACGATTATCCTGCACGTCTCTCCTGAGGCCGCAGATGGAGGTCCCCTCGCGCTCGTTCGCGACGGAGACCGTATTCGCCTATCGGTTAGTGAACGTCGATTTGACCTTCTCGTCCCAGAGGAAGAACTGGCAGAGCGCCGCACCCAATGGAAGGCAGTCGATGCGGAACCTCGCGGCTACGCGAAGCTATATCAGGATCATGTCCTTCAGGCGGAGGACGGGTGCGATTTCGATTTTCTCCGAGCTGTTTAGGTGGCGATACGTTCGCCATCCCTGATCGTCTGCTTCCAGCGTCGAATGATAACGCTCTCGTAGAGCCCTACCTTGTAATAAGGGTCCGATTCCGAAAATTTTTTGGCAACCGCACGATCCTCCGTGTCCAGCACGGTCACGCTGCCGATGCCGTTATCTGCGTCGTCTTCAATCAAAGGGCCCGCAGCTAATAGCAAATGCATTTGACTCGCGAGAAACTCCCTGTGTTCCAGCCGCGTGTCATTTCGAAGTTGCAGGGTGCCTGGTTTGTCTATGGAAAAAATAGCGTACGGCATTTTCCACTCCATAACGTTCCAAGTTTTACTATTTTTAGTCGATTGTAATTTCTTCCAAATTAAAACTATGGTGAATTGCACCGAAGGGGCAAAGAGAATGGCGAATGCAGAAACGAGTACCGCGCCAAAAATACAAGGTGGCGAAACACTCAGATTCGAACATGACGGCCGCGTTGGTGAGCTTCTGCCCATCGTCCTATTAAACACATTGCTGAATGTTCTGACCCTTAGCCTATACAGATTCTGGAGCAAAACCCGTGTACGCCGTTACCTCTGGGATAGCACCAACCTGCTTGGCGACCGCTTAGAATACACAGGTACGGGCGGTGAGCTCTTTAAAGGGTTCCTATTCGTTTTTTTCGTCATATTCTTGCCGATCGCCGCGGCGGATACACTCGTTACCCTCTACTTCCCGCCCGATCACCCGATACAAGTTGTTTTGAGACTGGCGGTTGGCCTTACTTTTGGGAGCCTGATTGGCGTCGCGATTTATCGCGCGCGGCGTTATCGATTGAGCCGTACACGTTGGCGCGGCGTCAGGGCCAACCAGAGCGGCTCTTCGCTCGCGTACAGCGCGCGGTACATAGCCTTTATCCTGTTGACCATTATTACGCTTGGTTGGGTTTATCCGATTATGCGGATGCGGCTGATGGGAACGATGATGAACAATACTTGGTTTGGCGATCGTCAATTCCATTTCGAAGGATCTGTCGGTTCTCTCTATAAACGATTTGCTATCTGTTGGTTCCTGTTTGTGGGTCTACTGCTCACTTTTGGGGTGACGTTGAAGCATCTCTCTTCTGGTTTCGAGCTTGCGACGGACGCCGAGAATATAGCTGAAGCAGGAGCTGCGATGGCGACCTACGGAGTCGTCGGCTCTTTAGTACTTGGTATCGTCTCGGGAACCGCCTTCTGTATCTACAAGGCTGCGGAGCTTCGACATTTCGCAAAGTGCACACGGTTCGAGAGACTCGCATTCGAATTAAATGCGACAATTGGCGGGCTTATTTGGCTGGTGATAGGAAATATTCTCATTTTGTTGCTGACGCTCGGCTTCGGCGTTGCCTTCACACAAATGCGAAAATTCCGGTTCTTTTGTGATCGGCTGGAGGCACGCGGCACTATCGATGCCGACGCCATCATCCAAAGCGCCGATCAAGGACCCGGATTTGGCGAAGGCCTTGCCGATGCTTTTGACGTCGGTGCCATCTGAACCGATGGCGAACGGCGCATATTTCGACGGGAAATCCGCCAAGAAGCATGCAGTACACGTCAGTCTCGTGGGAATGGAACTGACCATTCAGGCGGAGCGCGGCGAAAGGCTCGCGACATGGCCGCTCGCTGACGTTTGCGCCGTATACGAAGACAAACACAAGTCATCGATGCGATTGAGGGTCGCGTCAGCTTCCGACACCGCGCTGATCATCGAGGACCACAGTCTAGTTTCGCGGATAGAACCCGATCTTCTGAGGGCGTCTCGAAAACGCTCCGATGACAGTTTCATCTGGCTTCACGCATTTGGCGTGATCTGCGCGACGGCGATCGTCGCGGCAATCTTTTATTTCACGTTCCCATTGTTGACCCGCCCAATCGCGGACTTGGTCCCGGTAGAATGGGAGAAGAAAATTGGCGTGACCGTCGTCGAATCGATTCCGGGCGCAAACCGCTTCTGCAATAGTGAAAGCGGGAAAGAAAGCCTCGCAAAGCTGACCCGATCCCTTAGCCGGGTCATGGACCTGCCTTATCCAGTATCGGTTAACGTTGCCCGGATGGAACTCAAGAATGCGTTCGCCGCGCCGGGCGGCTTCATCGTCATCGGCCAGAAATTGATAGCCGAGATGGAATCACCGGATGAGTTTGCCGGCGTCTTGGCGCACGAGATGGCGCATATTGCAGAGCGGCATCCGATTTCACGACTCATCCATATTTTCGGCATTAGCATCTTGTTCGAATTGATGGTCGGGGGCGACGCCGCCGTCGTGGAAGCGTTATTGGAGGGTACCAGCCTCCTACTCTTCCTGTCGCATTCCCGCGATGACGAACGCGAGGCCGACAAAATAGCCCGCGAAAGCTTGATTAAAGCTGGCTACTCGACACGAGGCCTAACATCATTCTTTGTCCGCATGCAATCCGCCTATGGCGGTGACAAAAAGGACGCACTCGGCCCGATGTCATCGTGGCTAAGCACACATCCAAGCTTCGCAGAACGAATAGCTAGTTCACGTAACCAGAACGACGACGGAGGAAAGCCAGCTCTCTCGGACGCAGAGTGGTTCGAATTGAAAACGATCTGTGACAACAACTTAACGACGCGTCGGCGGTAGGATGAAACTATTAAGCTAACGTGATCTTCCGTTGGGTCATGTCGTTAATTTCGTCGATGCTGTAACCGAGCGAGCCGAGAATTTCACGGCTGTGTTGACCGATTGCCGGCGAATGCGCCTTGCCGCCGACCGCCTCGAACGGCGGTAATCCGGGTACGTTCGGCAATGGTACCCGGCCTACGCCCGCATGATCGATCCATGAGACAAGGCCGGTCTCTCTAACTTGTGGGTGATCTAGGAACTCAACGTAACTGTTAACCCGCTCGTGCAGAATGCGCGCTTCCGTAAGTTTGGAAGAAAGTTCAGCACATGTCTGCCGCCGGAACGCCGCCAGGATCTCCGGCATGATTTCCGCCTCGTGTTCGACCCGCTGCGCGTTCGTCGCGTATTTTGGGTTCGCGCCCATTTCTCGCAGGCCCAAAAGGTCGCAGAGCTCTGGAAATTCGGCGTCGCGATACATCAAAATTGTGATGTACCCATCACTTGCCTCCAGAACACCTGCCGGGACACGTCCAACGACATAAGCCCCCTTCTCCAAGTGCACCATGATCATCCGGATGACGCCAAGGCAAGCCGCGCCCTGCATGAGATTTGTCTCAATGAGGCACCCATTTTCTTCATCGCGCCGCGCGTAGAGCGCGGTCGAAAGTGCCTGGAAGGCGTAAAGTGCAGTCGCCATATCGCAGATGACGACACCGATCCGGTGTGGAATGCCGTCATTGCCCTCGTTCACCGACATCAAGCCGCAAAATGCTTGCAGCACCGGGTCCATGGCCGGCCGCTCACGCAGCGGCCCACCATTGCCGAAGCCGGAAATTGAAAGATAGATCGCCCGGGGACAAATCTTCTTCACCTCGTCGTATGAAAAACCCAACCGTTCAGTAACCCCCGGTCGAAAATTTTCAATGAAAATGTCGGCGCCATCCAGCAACTTCCGGAGTACTTCTTTCCCCTCCTCGGTTTTCAGGTCGAGGGCGACACTTCGCTTACCCAGATTAGCCGATACCGAGAAGGCGGAATGGTTGTCGTAATCGCGGCTAATAAAGCGGCCCCACTCTCCATCGATCGGTTCGACCTTGATGACTTCAGCGCCGTACTGCGCCATCAGCATTCCCGCATAGGGGCCGGATACACCCTGGCTGACATCAACCACTTTAAGACCCGCAAACGGTGCATCGTATCCCATTTCTTCTATTATCTCCGGCGTCTTCGGGCTTTCCCAGTCGCTTCAATATGCTATATGCCTCTATTAAGTTCGACGGCAATTCGGCGCCCGGATTCCGCCAGCGCGAAGGAACCCCATGGACCTGCAATTCTCCACCGAACACACAGTATTTCAGGACGAAGTCCGAACCTTTATAAAGGATAACCTGCCTCGCGACCTGCAGGACAAACGCCAACGCGGCCTCAGGCTAGAGAAGGAAGATGTCTTCCGCTGGCATGTCATTCTGCATGAGAAGGGCTGGATCGCACCGCATTGGCCGGTCGAACACGGCGGATGCGCATGGGACCCTGTCCGCAGATATATCTTCGGCGAGGAATTGGCGCGCGCCCACTGCCCGCCGTTGAGCCCATTCGGTTTGACGATGGTGGGTCCCGTCATCTACAGCTTTGGCAATCAAGAGCAGAAATCCCGGTTCTTGCCTAAAATTCTTTCCGGCGAAGAGTTTTGGTGCCAGGGCTATTCTGAGCCAAGTGCAGGTTCCGACCTTGCATCGCTTCAGACGAGAGCAGTGCGCGACGGTGATCATTTCATCGTCAACGGACAGAAAACTTGGACATCTTATGCGCAATGGGCGGACTGGATCTTCTGTCTTGTTCGGACATCGAGCGAAGGCAAGCAGCAGGAAGGAATTTCGTTTCTGCTGATCGATATGAACTCACCCGGTGTCGAGTTCCGTCCGATTGTTACCATGGATGGTGATGCTGAAATCAACGACACATTTTTCGACAATGTGCGAGTGCCTGCCGAGAACCTGGTCGGTGCCGAGAACAAAGGCTGGACGTACGCAAAGTTTCTACTGGGTAATGAGCGCTCCAGCATTGCTGAGGTTGGCCATTCGAAAGCCCGTTTACGGCGGCTGAAAGACATCGCTCAGGAAGAAAAAGGGGGCGGCCAGCCGGTATACGCCGACCCGGATTTTCGGAAATCGATCGCTGAGTTAGAGATAAAGCTGAAGGCACTCGAGTACACGGAATTACGTTTTCTAATGGCAGATACCAGGGGCGAAGGTCCCGGCGCAGAAGTCAGCATGCTGAAAATTCGGGGGACCGAAATCCAACAAGAACTTACGGAACTTTCAATGAAGGCCGTTGGCATGTATGCCCATCCCTACATCCCCGAATCGATGGAATATGGCTGGAACGAAAATCACGTTGGCCCCAACCTCGCGGCGGGACTGTCGCCGGCCTACTTCAACGTCCGCAAGACATCGATCTACGGCGGATCTAATGAAATTCAAAAGAACATCATGGCCAAGATGGTGCTTGGGTTATGATGAAAACAAAGAGCACAACTGTCTGATACAGGGCTGAAAACATGGACTTTTCGCTTACCGAAGAACAACAATTACTGAAGGATAGCGTCGATCGATTCGTTCGCGAAAACTATGAGTTTGAAACGCGCCGCAAGACGGCAGCGACAAGCGAAGGCTTCACCGACGAAAACTGGAAACAAATGGCCGAACTCGGCTGGTTGGCCGTTGCCTTACCGGAAGAATTCGGTGGCATTGGCGGTGGCGCCACGGAAACCATGGTCATTATGGAAGGCTTCGGGCGCGGATTGGTGTTGGAGCCGTTTTTTGCGACTGTCGTGCTCGGTGCAAATCTCATTCAGCAAGCGGGCAACGACGCGCAAAAGGAAGACCTCCTGCCAAAACTCGCCGAGGGTAATTTGAAGCTTTGCTTTGCATATGCGGAACGGCAAGCCCGCTTCGACCTGAACGACGTTGAGACCAAGGCTGAAAAATCGGGCGGCGGATATATGATCAACGGCGCCAAGGGCGTCGTATTCGGCGCCGCTGCTGCGGACAAAATCATCGTGGCTGCCCGCACGTCAGGCGCCACCCGCGATACTAAGGGCATCACCTTGTTCATTGTTGATTCGGACGCGGCTGGCGTCAGCCGGCGGGATTACGTGACAAATGATGCGTTGCGCGCCTCCGAAATTGCCTTTGAAAATGTCTTTGTCGATGCCTCGGGCGTTCTTGGTGGAGCTGATAATGGATATTCAGTTATCGAAAGGGTCGCAGAGTTCGCCGTCGCGGCGCTCTGCGCGGAAGCTGTTGGGTGCATGGATGTCCTTAAGGAAGAAACCAACGAGTATATCAAGACACGCGAGCAGTTCGGACAGCCAATCGGCAAGTTCCAGGTTTTACAGCATCGTATGGTCGACATCTTGATCAACTGCGAGGAAGCCCGTTCAATGGCTTACGTCGCAACCGCCATGATGGACAGCGACGATGCCGAAGAACGCGCCCGCTCTGTCGCCGCAGCAAAAGCACAGATCGGTAAGAGCGCGCGGTTCGTCGGCCAAAACTCCATCCAGATGCACGGCGGCATGGGAATGACCGATGAAATGAAAGTCGGCCATTACTTCAAGCGTCTGACAATGATCGACCTCACCTTCGGTGATCAGGATTACCACACAAAGCGCTTTGCCGCGATGACGTGAGCGATCGCGGTGACGCCTAGCGCGTCTCGCTAGTTCTTTGTCGCTTGTATCTTGTTCAGCGCCGAAGTCTGGACGGACCTTTTAGTGACCCTGGTTGCGACGAGCCCATCAGTGAAATCAGTATCGATGTTGCCCGCGCCACAAAACTATGGTGCCCGGTTCAAGCACTCGAGGAAGATGTCGAGCGCTTCATCGGTAAACGCCCACATATTTGCCTCGCGATCGGATGAGGCCGTCTCAAGGGTCCGTACATCTGTAATCGGGCCGGCAACTGCGACACAGGTATGCCCCGAAGCGTCACCGTATCTATTGCCCGTTGGTCCCGCCGCCCCTGTTTCAGCGAGGCCCCAGGTCGCACTCAACCGGCCACGCATGCTTTCCGCAAGGAGACTTGCATACGGCTCACTCGAAGATCGAACATCTGGATGATCGTCGAAATCGATTTGCGCCAACCTTTTTCGCGCGCGATGCGTATAGATCACGCCTCCGCCCATGAAGTATTTTGATGCTCCCGGGACTGCGAGTAGCGAGGCGGATACCAAGCCACCCGCGGAACTCTCGCCAACCGCGACAGTCTCGCCACGCTCAATCAATATCTTGGCGATTTCCGCTGTTTTTGTCGTAAGTTCCATCTCGTTCTCCGCTCCTGATTATTGCACCATAGCAGTTTAACTGCGTGCCGTTTGCAAGGTTGTCTCGGCAAATAGATCTTCGGGTGTCAGTCCGGGCTCCGTCAGTCCCTGCTCCACGGAGTAACGGATCAACGCTTCAATATCTGGTCGATTCTCGGCAACGCCGTAGGGCCACACGTCAGACCCCATCAGATCGCGCGTTTCAGCCAACTCCGCGCCGACCCACGGAAGGGACACTTTCAGCGCACCGATAACTTCGAGGTCCTGGATCGCGCACTTCTTGGCCATCGAGAATGCCTTGTAGAGATTGGCGGGGAGCCATGGATATTCGGAGACCAGCGTCTTCTTGACACCGAGTATATGCATAATGGGGAAGATTCCGGTGCGTCTATAATAATCCTGCTCGATTGCGCGATAGTCGGGCCATAGCCGGCAGACCTTAGGTGCGCCGCGCTGCAAACAAGACGGCATCGGCGGCGAGATCACCGCATCCAACTCTCCATCCTCGAGCATTCCCGACAATGTCTGATTCGGAGCGATCCTTTGGCAATCGAACTTCTTCGGTAGCACAATCGGGGTCCGTTCCTCTCGTCCTGTTTCTTCCAATCCGCCCGTTCGCCAAGTGATCTCCCAAGGCTCGATGCCGAACTCATCCTTTAGCAGTCCACGTTGCCAGACCGCCGCCGTCATCTGATATTCTGGCACACCGACAATCTTGCCTTTAAGGTCTGCTCCGCTCTCAATCCCGCGATCGGTACGGATGTAAAATCCAGAGTGGCGAAAAACGCGGGAGAGAAACACCGGAATTCCGAGATACTGTGAATCGCCGCGTTGCGTCTGCAGAATGTGGGTCGAAAATGATAGTTCCGTCACATCGAATTCCGCGTAGCGTACCGCGCGGAAGAACATCTCTTCGGGCAACATATTGAGGTAAGTAACATCGCAACCATCGACCGCGATGGCGCCATCTTTGATAGCCCGCGTCCGGTCGTAATCGTTGGTCGCCACCGTAATTGGAATGTTCGCCATGGTCATTGATCCTCAGGCATCAAATATCCCACGGCCATCCGGTTCAGTTGCGAGGGAAAGTCTATCCGCGACTGGCATCAATCCCGCAAGGTCGTCCGGCGCCAGGTCAGCAACCTTCCCCGCTGTATCGATGAACCGCGCCCGCTCCGAATCACCGACCGCGTATTCCGCCAAGACTTGGAACTTTGCGACGTAGTTCTCCCGGGCGAATGGCCGTGCACCAGCCGGATGTGCATCTGCAACTGTGATCTGGTCGACCAATGTCTCTCCGTCCGACAACGTGATCTCAACGCGCCCTCCAAACGCCCTCTTATTCGGATCGGCATCGTGGTATCGCGCCTCCCACTCCGGGTCCTCCCGTGTCTCAATCTTGCGCCAGAGAGAAACCGTTTCGGGCCGATGAGTGCGCTCTGACGTGTATGAGTCGACGTGGTGCCATCTGCCATCTTCAAGCGCCACGGCAAAGATATAGGGCATCGAATGATCAAGTGTTTCCCGGGTCGCGTCCGGGTCATATTTCTGAGGATCGTTCGCGCCGCTGCCGATGACGGCATGCGTGTGATGGCTCGTATGAATGAGAATGCGCTCAATCGTGCGTGTATTGCCAATTTTCTGGCGCATACGACGCGCGAGGTCGATCAATGCTTGCGCCTGATACTCCGCCGAATGCTCTTTTGTAAAACTCTCGAGGATGGCGCGTTTCGACTCACCCGCCTCGGGCAGGGGAATTCTGTAATGTGCTTCCTTACCATCAAGCAACCAGGCAACGACACCATCCTCTCCTTCGTAGATAGGCGCAGGCGCAGTTTCGCCGCGCATTGCGCGATCAACAGCTTCAACGGCAAGTTTTGTCGCATGACCCGGCGCATAAGCCTTCCAGCTCGAAATCTGCCCCTTGCGGGACTGACGGGTAGCGGTTGTAACGTGCAGCGCGTGGTTGATCGCCTGATAGATGACATCCTTTGAAAGGCCCAGCATCGTGCCAATACCCGCCGCCGCCGCGGGCCCCAGGTGCGCGACATGATCAATCTTGTGTTTGTG
This sequence comes from uncultured Alphaproteobacteria bacterium, assembly GCA_964012455.1. Taxonomy (GTDB): domain Bacteria; phylum Pseudomonadota; class Alphaproteobacteria; order UBA8366; family UBA8366; genus UBA6544. The sequence goes on along the minus strand of CAXGSZ010000001.1, from coordinate 10,779 downwards.
GAGAGAGACCGCCTTCACGAGGTCAATATGGATTTCGTATGCCGCTGCCATCCCGCGCACGAGATTACGTCCTGTACACCTCATCTGCTGAGCCACCGCGAGGAGCGGCAGGATATTGTCACCGGGATGGGAGTACTCCTCCGCAAGGTATGTATCATGATAATCCAGTTCGCGGACGGCCGTACCGTTCGCCCAGGACGCCCATTCCGCCGATACCCGGCAGGCCGGTGGCAATCCGTAGAGTGTCGCACCGCCGTCCCGCAAATGCGCTAAAGCCTGCTGACGTGCATGCGCCACAGGCGGCCTTTCGAGCGAAGCGATGGCTACCGATGCGTTGTCAATGATCCGGTTGGCCAGCATCTCGACGACGTCGGCATCGACGGGCACCGGGTCGGTCGCAAGCTCTGCGAGTTGCCACGCTAACTCATCTTCGCGCGGGTGTCGCTCGGTGGATGGCCATACTCTTAATTCGTGAATCTTCATGAATGGACCTCTGACATTTTTATCCATTCTGTGCTCCGCCCAGGGAATGACAAGGAGATACCGGATGCGGGCCCGAATCAGATTGCGGCAACCTACCATCTATCGGCATTATGCGACGCATGTGCGGTCGCTACACCTTAACCATGCCAATCGACAGCATGCGCGAATTGTTCAGCTTTGACGCTCAACCCAATCTCGCAGCTCGCTATAATGTCGCACCAGGACAAGACGTGCCCGCAGTGAGACTGTCCCAACGCGGCGAACGGGAACTTGCCGGGTTCAGTTGGGGAATCATACCGTCTTGGGCGAAAGACCCCTCTTCGTTCAATCGCATGATTAATGCGCGGGGCGAGACGATTGGCGAAAAGCCAACGTTTCGAGCGGCGTTTAAACGGCGCCGGTGCCTCATCCCCGCCAATGGCTTCTACGAATGGAAATCGATAGGGGAGGGCGTAAAGCAGCCCTTCTACATCTGCCTGGAGCACGGAGAGCCGTTTGCGTTTGCCGGCATCTGGGAGCGTTGGGAGGGCGCCGACGGAGATGAATTCGAGACCTGCGCAATTGTTACAACCAACGCCAACGATCAATTGCTCCCTATTCATCACCGAATGCCGGTTATTTTGCCTCCAGCTGACTACCAGACATGGCTTACCGGGGAGACGCGAGCGTTGGACCCGTTGATGGTATCGTTCAGGGGCGAAATGGAAGCTTGGCCGGTCTCAACGATTGTAAACAAGGTCCAAAACGAAGGTCCGGAATTATTAAAGCGATCGGAAGTGGATGGGCCCGCACAGAAACTGCCACCCACCCAAATGGATTTGTTCTGATGCGCACCCTCGCCATTCGCCATGTCGGTTTCGAGCATCTCGATTTACTTGAAGATTTACTCGGCGAGCGCGGACACGACGTCCGTTATCTCGATGCCGGTGTGAGACCGCTCCACGACGTCGATCCCATGGCGGATCAGCTCGTCGTGGTTCTAGGTGGCCCCATCGGGGTATATGAGACAGAAGCCTATCCCTTTCTAAAAGAGGAAATCGCATTCGTACGCCGTCGCCTTGCGGCGCGCAAACCCACCCTCGGTATATGCTTAGGGGCGCAAATCATGGCCGCAGCTCTCGGATCACGTGTCTATCCAGGACCCAAAAAGGAAATCGGCTGGAAGCCCCTTACGTTTACAAACACCGGAAAGTTCTCGCCACTCGGCCATGTGGGTGCGGCTGACGTCCTCCATTGGCATGGCGATACCTTCGATCTGCCACCGGGTGCGACCCTTCTCGCATCGACAAACTTGGTCGATAACCAGGCCTTCGCATTGGAGGACTACGGCCTCGCGCTGCAGTTCCATCTCGAAGTAACGGCGCTCAACCTCGAAAGATGGTTGATCGGCCATACGTTGGAAATCTCCACAACCGAAGGCATCGACGTACCGACACTTCGTGCAGCCACAGCTGAAGCCGCCCCGGTGCTGGAACCGCTCGCACTCAACGCATTCGGTTCCTGGCTCGACGACGCCGGGGTCTAACACACAAACGGAGGAGCGCATGACCACACGCGAAGAACTACGGAACCGAGGCGACGAGATCCGCAAGAAGATCCACGCGATGGGGAATGACGCCGACACCGCGCCGGGATATCAAAGAATGGTCTCGGAAGCGCTCTACGGCGGCATCTGGGCGAGAGACGCCTTGCCGCTTGAAGATCGTTACCTCTGCGTCCTGTCGGCACTCATGCTACAACAGAACGCACCGCAACTTCGAAGGCATGTAAGAGGCGCGCTGAAGGTCGGCCTATCTGCGCGAACGATCCTCGAAATCTTCGTCCAATGCGGCCTCTATGGCGGCTTCCCAACGGCTGAGAACGCGATGAGCATTGCCCATGAAGTTTTTGCGGAGGAAGGCGCCAACGTCGAAACCGAGCAGGACGGCGACGAGACCCTGGAAGCGTTCTCAGAGATGGGCCACGAAATGATGGCGAAACTACATGGAGAACGCGGGACGCAGGGATATGCGAACCCGGAGAACGAGACCACCGGCGGCCTATACACCATGGCCATTCAGTACGGCTACGGGTGGCTGTGGCATCGCGCCGGCTTAGATACCCGCCAACGAATGCTCTGTGCAGTCGCGTCCTTTACCGTACTTCGACTCGACAGTCAGGTCCGTAAGTTTGCGCAATCCGCGCTCAATATCGGATTGAGTAAAGAGGAGGTCGTCGAGGCGGTGATGCAGACGGCACCTTATGGCGGTTTTCCACCGGCGCTGAACGCTCTCGCCGCACTCGACGAAATTTTGCCTTAACCGGCCATTCTTAGTTCGGTAGCGCCGTCAGGCAGTGCACCGACATACCGCGATTATGGCCGCACCAGCCGATCACCCGCACCATCGCGAACTTCGGTGGAAACAAATCGCGCGGTAAAACGATGCCGTCCATCACCAGCGCGGTGTAGAATTCAACATTGTTGCCCAAGTGCCGGTCTGGGGATTGATCCGAAAGCGCATCTAGCACATCGCGGTCCATAACTTCGGCGAATGCAATGCGGTTTGACCCTGTCTTGAGGTCGCACACATTCTCTCTGAGTAAATCTGCCCTGGGATTGCGAGTGCGGTATGTCAGCGATATACCGCTCATGGGCGGAAAGCCTACGACATTCACACCAGTGGTTGGTACAAGCCCTTAATCTCGGCCTTCTTGCGCGCCAAGGCGTAGACCGTATCGATCGTCGGTGTGGGAACACCTGCCATCGCCCCCATTTCGCGAACCGCACCTGCGATTGGGTCAAGCTCCAGCGTCCGCCCCGACTGGAAATCCTGCAGCATGGATGTCGGCACATAACCGAGATTTCTGAAGTACTCGATCCGTCGTTCAATACCTTCTTCAAGTTCCTTATCACGCGACGCCAACTCGACGCCATAAGCTGCAGCGACCGCAACGGATTCCCGCATCATTTGCCCCATTGTTGCGCAAATGCCGGGGTCAGCACCAAGATCGGCACATGTACCTTCGGCGATCGCACTAATCGTGTTGCCACCGAGGTTGCCCCATAGTTTTATCCATAAATCATGCCGAATATTCGACGAGACTGGTGCGTCGAACGTTGCCTCGGTGAGCAATGCCGAAACCTCCCGCACACGCACGGAGTTCTCCCCTGATGGCTCCCCAAGCACTAATTTTGCCTCTTGGCCGTGATTCTGTATGGTGCCCGGTTCCGGCGATGTGTTCATGGTATATACGACACATCCTAACACGTTTTCGATCCCTATTCCCGACCACGCCTTGCCGCCAGGATCTACGGCATCAAGGTGTTGTTTCGGCCAGTCTCCATTAATGCCGTGAAAATACCAAAACGGAATACCGTTAATCATCGGTACGACGACGGTCCGCGGGCCGATCAGCGGTTTGATCTGGGCAACAGCACCCGGAATGGCATGAGCCTTTAAGCCGATCAGCACCAAGTCCTGTACGCCGAGCGATTCCGTATCATTGGTTACCGGCAGCTTATGCTGCGTTTCGCAATCTAGGTCAATCAGGTAGAGCCCATTTTCGCGATAAGCGGCGAGGCGCTCACCACGTGCGATCAATACTGGCTCATGTCCGCTGCGGGCCAAACGTCCTGCAACGAAACCTGCAACCGCGCCAACGCCAAATATCGTAATCTTCATCTAAACCGCCTTCATGTCTTACGATGAGTTTCGCTAGCTAATCTCTCATCTCACAAAACCGCGATATAGGGCATAGATGCGCCGGGTCCTGATAAACCATCATAATCGAACACAGAATCGAACCCAACCGTCTTCCAGCGTTCCTCGGTTTGTAACGCCACAATTCAGGAGATACGCTCGCCAAGGACGATTACTTTCGAATGGATATATCGTTGCCCGGTGGAAGCTCTGCCGGAACCGCTATCATCACAGAATCTATGACGGGACCAGGTTGCCATCGAGAAGCACCGAGCAAAGCCCGGACATCATGCGTAACATAGATATATTTGCTGTAATTATTGTGAAGACCGTTGCGAAAGGACCGGAAAACGCACTCTAACTAGTGCTAAAGGATTTGGCTCAGGAAGAATTTCGTGCGATCAGATTGCGGATTATTAAAGAACGGTTCCGGCTCGTTCTGCTCCACGATCTGACCATCATCCATAAAAATGACCTGGTGCGCGACCTGACGCGCAAAGCCCATCTCGTGCGTCACCACCAACATCGTCATACCCGTGTCGGCAAGATCGACCATCACATCAAGTACTTCTTTGATCATTTCCGGATCAAGCGCAGATGTCGGTTCGTCGAACAGCATAATTTTCGGCCGCATGCAGAGTGAGCGCGCGATCGCGACGCGCTGCTGTTGTCCGCCTGAGAGCTGTCCCGGATATTTGTCGGCCTGCTCTGGAATTTTCACGCGGGTCAGGTATTCCATCGCGATTTCCTCAGCCTCCGCCTTCGGCGTCTTGCGCACCCAAATTGGGGCCAAGGTGCAGTTCTCCAAGATCGTCAAATGGGGAAAGAGGTTGAAATGCTGGAAAACCATTCCGACTTCACGGCGTACATTATCGATCTGTTTTAGGTCGTCAGTTAGCTCAATATCATCGACAACGATGGTACCTTGTTGATGCTCTTCTAGGCGATTGATGCAACGGATAAGTGTCGACTTCCCAGAACCGGAAGGCCCACAAATTACAATTCGCTCGCCGCGACAGACCGTTAGGTCGATATCACGAAGCACATGGAATTGCCCGAACCACTTGTTCATGCCGCTAATCTGGATAACAGGTTCACCCGAGAGCCCCAAGGTGTCTTTGAATTGTTTTTCCCTGATGGATTCACTCATGATACGTCCCCGCTCAATCTCTATGATCGGTATCAAGTTTTCGTTCTAAATAAAGGCTGTAGAGAGACATCGCGAAGCAAGCGACAAAAAACACAAGCGCCACGAAAATATAGGTCTCGTGCTCAAGACCAAGCCAATTGGTATCAGTGACCGACGACTTCGCGACCTGCAGAAGGTCGAACAAGCCGATAACGATGACCAGGGACGTGTCCTTGAACAGCCCGATAAAGGTATTCACGATGGCAGGTATCGTTATTTTAAGAGCCTGCGGCATAATTATGAGGCGGATCGACTGCCAATAGGTCAAACCTATCGCCCGTGCCGCTTCGGTCTGGCCCTTCGGCAAGGCTTGCAACCCCCCGCGAACCACTTCTGCCATATAAGCAGACGAGAATAGTGTTAAGCCGACTAATGCCCTTAGCAATTCGTTGAAATTAAAACCGTCCGGCATGAAGAACGGCAAAATGAAGGAAGCCATCACCAAGACGGTAATGAGCGGCACGCCGCGCCAAAACTCAATGAATAGTACACAAAACCGGCTGATGATTGGAAACTCGGATCGCCGGCCTAGAGCCAGCAATATTCCAAGCGGCAAGGAATAGATAATCGCAACCGCTGCCATGATCAGATTCAGCATAAAGCCGCCCCATTTCGGTGTCGGGACAACCTCCAAACCGAGACCACCATGGATGAAGAAAAGTGCAACCAGCGGGAAACCTGTGACCAGGAAGAGAGCGGCTACGGTCCGGCCAGGAACGCGATCCCACAGGATCGGCAACAGATTAATCGCAAACAGGACGAGGACGAGATTGGGCCGCCAACGTTCGGCCTCAGGGTAAAAGCCGTACACAAACTGCCCGAATCGCGCAGTTACAACAGCCCAACAGGCACCGCCATATCCCGCGCAGTCCTTGTTTGAACTGCCCGACCAAGCCGCATCTATAAATGCCCATTGGACAAATGGCGGGATCACTAAATAGAGGAAATAAATCGACGAAATCGTCAAAACTGCGTTGAGCGGCGACGAGAAAAGATTCTCACGCACCCAACCGATTATGCCCGACGTCGAGACTGGTGGCGGCGATTGCGGCAGATGCTCGGTTCGCACGAATGGGCGGTTATGCGTGTTCATTACATCACTCATCGATCCGTCAACGCAATGCGCCGATTATACCAATTCATGTACAAGGAAATCAGTAGACTGAAACAAAGGTATACAGACATCGACATAAAAATGATTTCTATGGCTTGCCCAGTTTGATTAAGGGATATACCACCAAACACATTAAAAAGATCGGAGTACCCAATCAGAATGCCCAACGAAGAGTTTTTCGTAAGATTAAGGTACTGACTGATCAGCGGCGGGATTATTACTCGGAGGGCCTGCGGTATAATAACGAGCCGCAAGGTTGGACCGTGCCTAATTCCCAGAGCATGCGACGCTTCTGTCTGTCCGCGAGAGACCGAGAGAATGCCCGCACGAACGATCTCTGCGATAAAGGCAGACGTATAGATAGTAAGAGCCGTAAGAGCGGAGAAGAGCTCGATCGGAATACCCATACCGCCGGTGAAGCGGAAACGGCCCAGCTCCGCGTATTCCCAAGAAAGCGGAAACCCGAGGATCGACGCGACAAATAGTGGAAGGCCTATAAGCAACCCAAGCGACGTCCACAAGACAGGAAACTGCTCCCCGGTTTCGTCTTGCCTACGGCGCGCCCATTTACGCAACCACATAACAACGCCGATCGCGACGAAGATCGCATAAAACACCAAGTCCAAGCCTGCCTCGCCAATTGGCTTCGGACCGGTAAGCCCGCGATTATGAATATAGATCGTGTCGAATATCGAAATCGGATCGCGCACCTTCGGCAGATAGATGATGAAGACGGCGGTTTGCCAAAAGATGAACTGCAGCGGTAGCGGAATATTCCGCACGATTTCAATGTAGGAACCTACCAGGCGTGTGACGATCCAGTTATTCGATAAGCGTAAAACACCTAAGACAAAGCCGAGAATCGTCGCTAAAACGATCCCCATCGCAGAAATCAAAAATGTGTTCTGCAGGCCGATTAGGAACACCACCCCGTGTGTCGACCCCTTGTCGACAGAATAATCGACCACTCCAGTAATCGGAATTTCGAAACCCGCGGGTTCGGACAAAAAACCGAACCCAGCGCGAATATCGCGCTTCTCTAGATTTACAACCGTATTGTTGACGATGAAGGCAATGAATGCGACCAGAGCGACAACAAAAGCGACCTGAAAGACGATCGCCCGAACTTTAGGATCGTACCACCAACGAGCGCCGCCACTCGAAGGCGTACCCCCGTCCTTCGCACCCACCGCCATACCGGTTCCCCTGCATTAGTATTCGCAGTGCCGTATTTTATTTTTACCTAAAACACAGCGCCCGGCCCGTAATAATAGGACAGGCCGGGCGTGTATTTGATACAGTTATCTACCTACTGGCAGATCTATACCTGCTAGCAGATCAACGGAACGGCGCAGCGTAAATGATGCCTCCGTTGGTCCAAAGGTTGTTGACGCCACGGTCGAGACCAATCGCGGTCTTCGGGCCAATATGACGTTCATAAATTTCGCCATAATTGCCGACCGCTTTAATAACGTTATAAGCCCAATCCTTTGAGAGGCCGAGCATGCTTCCGAAGTCGCCTTCCGTACCCAGGAGACGTTTGATCTCCGGATTTTCGGAACTTTTCATTTGGTCAACATTGGCTTGCGTGACACCCAATTCTTCGGCAACAACCAATGCGTTGCGAACCCAGCGCGCGATATCGCCCCAGACGTTATCGCCGTGACGGACGACCGGGCCGAGCGGCTCTTTCGAGACGATCTCCGGAAGAATAACGTGTGCGTCTGGGTCTTTCAGGACAGAACGTTGGGCGGCAAGGCCGGAACGGTCCGTTGTATAGACGTCGCAGCGATTGGCTGCATAGGCTTGGCGTGCTTCCGTTGCGTCTTCGACAACAACCGATTTGAACTTCATCTTGTTAGTGCGGAAGAAGTCGGCGAGGTTCAACTCAGTAGTCGTACCCGTTTGAATGCAAACGGACGCATTGTTCAGTTCTTTCGCACTCTTAACACCAAGGTCCTTACGCGCAATAAAGCCTTGCCCGTCATAATAGGTGACACCCACGAACTCGAAACCAAGATTGACGTCACGCTTAAAGGTCCAGGTCGTGTTCCGAGAAAGAATGTCGATTTCCCCAGATTGCAGCGCGGGGAACCGGGTTTTACCGGTCAACGGCTTGTAGGTGACTTTGTCTGGATTCCCCAGAACGGCGGCACTCATCGCTCTGCAGTAATCGACATCAAAACCTTTCCAAACGCCTTTGTCATCTGGTGCCGAGAAACCCGCGAGACCGGTGTTCACACCGCAAATAATCTGCCCGCGTTTTTTAACGGTTTCCATCGTTGAGCTTGCCGCAACAGCAGCGCTCGCCGTTACCGCTACAGCCGTGGCCGCGCCAAGCGCGGAAAGCATAAATCGTTTCATTTGAAACTCCCTGTCTATTCCTCTCGTTCCTATCGAACGGTATTTTTGGAGCAAAGTCGCCATTGGTATCGCTTGCTCGCCAAAAAACGATAACATGTGGTTTATTTTGCTAACAAGGCATCTCGACCGGTTGCCTTGATTCTTAACGAAATTAGCCTAGGACGTATTGCCGCACTAAAATACTTAAAATCCATAGCGAGAGGCAATTCATGAACGATTTAAGATCAGGCTCCTGGTCAGGCGGAAATTGGGAAATCGCCGACCCAGTGGACGTCGGCATGGACGCCGCAAGAATCACGGATGCCATCACCTTTCACAAAGACCAAGAATCTGACGCCGATCGCGATTTATCCAAAGGCCTAATGTCGGTCCTCGGCAATACCGAACCGCCAGAATGGGCCGTCGTCCTCGGGCCGACACGTCCGCGCGGCGATCCGAATGGTTTAATCCTGCGCCAAGGAAAATTAGTCGCAGAATGGGGTGATACGCAGCGGTCGGACATGACTTTCAGCGTCACCAAAAGTTATCTAGGCGTAATTACCGGCGTCGCCGTCGAGCAAGGCCTTATCAAGAGCATCGATGACCCGATACGGGACTATGCGCTCGACGATGGTTTCGATTCTGATCAGAACAAGGACATAACCTGGCGCCACCTTTTACAGCAGGCGAGCGAATGGGAAGGAACCTTATTCGACAAACCGGATATGGTGGACCGCAACCGTTTCGTTGGCGCCGGTGCTGATAACTCCAAAAAGGGAACGCATCGCGATCTTAAAAGCCCGGGAGAATACTACGAATATAATGACGTCCGGGTAAACAGGCTCGCTCTATCGCTGATGCAGGTCTTTCGCAAACCACTTCCCGAAGTTCTCAAAGAACACATCATGGACCCGATCGGCGCTAGCGATACATGGGAATGGCTTGGCTATGACAATGCATGGATGGAGATTGACGGCCGGCGCATGCAATCGGTTCCCGGCGGCGGCCACTGGGGCGGCGGCCTATTTATCAGTAGCCGTGACCACGGGCGGGTCGGCTCGTTAATCCTCAATTGCGGACGGTGGCAAGACCGACAAATTATTTCTGAGGATTGGATTGAAGAGATTTGTCGACCGTCGCCCTGCAACCCAAATTATGGTTTTATGTGGTGGCTCAACACTGGACAGACATTGTTCCCGAGCGCCCCCAAAAGCAGCTTTTTCGCGCTTGGGGCCGGCCAGAACCTCGTTTGGCTGGACCGCGAGCTCGATCTCGTGGCCGTGTTCCGCTGGATCAAGCAAAGGAGTACCGACGGTATGATCGGTAAGGTGATGGCAGCCATCGACTAATCGGACAAAGAACGAAGATGCTTGATTGGGTTTTAGGAAAACGGCGTCGCAAGAAACGGAAGAAAAAACCGCAAGGTAAACGGCCGGCATACGATAAGGCGAAGGTGACCCTCGAGAAAGGTGACGCCGCCGAAAGGCGTGATCTCGCCATGCATGAGGACATAGCACCCGAAATTCTGTACTATCTCGCCAACGACAAGGACCCAATGGTCCGGCGCGAGATTGCGGACAATGACGGCACCCCGCTGCAGGCCGACATTATCCTGGCGAAGGACCCCGACGAAGAAGTCAGGAAGGAACTCGCGCACAAGCTGGGCCGCCTCCTGCCGGACATCTCCGCCGACCAGCAGGACAAACTCTCTAAAATGGCACTGGATATTCTTGAAACCCTGGCCCGAGACCAGATTCCAGAAGTTCGCGCTATTGTGTCGGATGAGATAAAGCATGCCCGCAACGTTCCAAAGAATGTCGTAAAACGCTTGGCCATGGATGCAGAGACTACTGTTTCCGCGCCTGTGCGAGAATACTCGCCGCTGCTCAGTGATCGCGATCTTTTGGAAATTGTCGCACTCGGCATTGAAAGCGGCGTCATGGGACCCATGACCTCTATCGCGCGCCGCG